>JBCCZF010000354.1:0-4248 GCA_039188035.1 Bacteroidota bacterium
CCTATTTCTTCCAAATACCGAAAGGTTTTCCGCGCTTCGGCCTCATCCACCTTACTAATGGCCACCCCTACATGTACCAGCACATAATCGTCTATCCGGGCGTCTGGCAACATTTCCAAACTGGCCTCTTTGGTAATACCGCCAAAGGACACTTTTGCCATTCGCACCAATCCGTCGTGAATGGTCCTTATGCTCTTGATTTTTCCTGGAATTGCTAAACACATGGTTATGCTTTTATATTTTCATAATACGCCAATTGGCCCAAGGCTATATTCTCATCATTACTGGACAGTCCCGTATTGAACAAAAGTTCAAGACCTGCATCCCCGGACAACTCCATTAAAGTGCGCACCAACAATCTGTTTTGGAATACCCCTCCACTACAGGCCACATGCCTTACATTGTATTTTAGGGCCACATAAATGATCGTCTTTGCCAGGGTAAACACAAAACTAGCCGCGATAAAGGCCAACGGCCGTCCTTGTTGTTTCAAATTTTGTGCTACCGCTATTATTCTCTTTGCAGGTAGGTTTTCATATGATATCCCATCCAAAAAATCCATTAATGGACTATCGGTGCTTTGCCAGGCCAGGTTTTCCAGAAGCAAGGCGGCTTCGCCTTCATATGTGGATATATCCAACAGCCCTAGCAGGGATGCCATAGCGTCGAAAAGACGGCCTACCGAGGAGGTCTTTAATGTTCCCTGTGCTTTTAACTTTTGATAAATATTCCATTCAGATGCGGAAAACGTATCCCGGATGCCTGCTTTGGAATCCGCTAGACTAAACAGGGACAATCTAGGTTCTTTGGCCATCTTATCCCCTGCCAGGGAATCAAAATAGGTCAAATGTGTGCACCTTTGCATTTGATGTTGATCATAAATAAAGAACTCGCCACCCCAGACCATTCCATCATCCCCAAGGCCTGCACCGTCCCAAACCACACCTAGGATAGGTGTTTTGGAACCAAACAAGTCGTGTGCTGCCAAAACGCTGGCAAAATGTGCTTTGTGATGCTGCACCCCTATTAGGGGAATCTCCCATTTTTCCGCCAATTCCTTTCCCAATAGGGTACTTTGATAGGAGGGGTGTTTATCCACGATTATCAACTCGGGTACTGCTTCAAAGATTTGGGTATACCGCTGTAGGGTATCCATATAGCGTTGGAGCACCTCATAGGAATCCAGATTCCCAAAATAGGGACTTACATAGGTATACCCGTTGGGGGTAAATGCCATGGTAGCTTTTAAATGGGACCCCATGGCCAATACTTTTTTGGAAGTTTTGGGGGAGTATCCCATATAATTTGGTGCCATACCCCTAGAGCGACGAAGTAGTATCCTTTGGCCCCCGACAAATTGCCAAACCGAATCATCCTGGGGAAATGTAATGTCCAGGTCGTGGTGCAGAAAATAGTCTGCAACGGCATTTAACTTTTCCGCTGCCTCCTTGACAAAGGACAGGATCGGTGAACCATGGATATTGCCACTGGTAGCCACTAAGGGAAAACCCATCTCTATCGTGAGCAAATGCAATAAAGCACTGGAAGGAAGCATTACCCCCAGCCGATCTAGACCCGGTGCAACTTCTTTGGCCAATTTTTGCGTAGTGCCGGCCTTGGGCCGTAACAGAACAATGGGGCCTGTTTTGGAACAAAGGGCTTTTTCTTCGTGGGCCGAACAATCAAAATCTTTTTTGGCCGCTTCCAATGTTCCATAAAGCAAAGCGAACGGTTTTGTAGGGCGTTGTTTTCTTTTTCGCAATTCCTGAACGGCCCTCCAGTTACGGGCATCGGCACACAGCAGATATCCATTGGTATTCTTGATGGCAACAATCGCCCCATCCAATAGGAGTTGGGCGACCCTTTGGATTTCTGTGTCCCCATTTGGACAAACGGGTTCGCCTTCCGCATTTTCCAATGTTAACCTAATCCCACAATCACTACAACTATTGGTCTGGGAATGGAACCTAGGATCTTTTGGGTTCTGATATTCTTCCTGGCACGAGCTGCACATGGCAAACTTGGCCATGCCGGTGTTTTCCCGTTCAAAAGGGAATTGCCGGGTTATCGCATAACGCGGCCCGCACGCAGTACAAGTGGTGAAGGCATATTGAAAACGTCTGTTATTGGGATCCTGTACTTCGTTTTTGCAGCTAGGGCAAATAGCAAAATCAGAGGTGAGTGGAACGGCCATTTTGCCCTTGTTTGGGGCAGGTACAATATGGAACCCAAGGAAGACCGTTGGTTCAACCTCAACCATGGTGTCCCATTGGATAACCGCGGCATCCGGTGCTTTTTCCAGTATTTCACTTCTAAAAGCCATCAACACCTTCTTTTTTCCATTGGCATAGATTAAAACGCCATTACTATCATTGCCTACTGTTCCCTTTATGCCAAATTGATGGGCCAGGTTGTATACAAAAGGGCGAAAACCAACGCCTTGGACCTGACCTCCAATCTGTATTTTAAAGGTTTTAGGCACTTTGGCTCAGCATCCTTTTTTAAGGGCCACTTTTTCCATTAACCAATCGCACCACGCATCAATGCCCTTTTCGTTGATCGACGAAACCTGGAGAACCTCCAATGCATGGTTTATCTCTCGTGCATCCTTGGTTACCGCATCAACGGAAAATGGCAAGTAGGGCAATAGATCGGCTTTTGAGACCAACATCATATCGCTGGTAAGGAACATCTTTGGATATTTTTTCGGTTTGTCATCTCCTTCCGTGGTGGCCATAAGTGTAACCCGAAAGTCTTCCCCTAGGTCAAAGGAGGCCGGGCACACCAAATTCCCTACATTTTCGATGAACAGGAGATCGAGATTTTCCAAATCGAATTGATCCATCACCTGATGGACCATTTGAGCCTCCAAATGACAGATGCCCCCTGTCACGATTTGCAGCGCATGGATGCCCGTTTCTCGAATACGTTCGGCATCCCGTTCCGTTTCCAAGTCACCCACCATTACGGCCATATTGATCTTATCCTTTAACCTCTCAGCCGTTTTTTGCATCAGTGTGGTCTTGCCGCTACCTGCGGATGACGTGATGTTGACCAAAAGGGTTTGGGTCCTGGCCATTTCCTTCCGGATGATATCGGCCACAAAATCATTGGCCTTCAACAGGTGTATGTTGGTGTTTTCACACTGGGCGGAGCCCCTCGCGGCCTTGGTAGACTTCTCAATCATAATTTAGTCTTCAAATTCTACTTTATGGATCAACAGTTCCTCGCCCTGGATCACATTTTTACTGGGTCTTCCACAGTTTTCGCAAAGGAACCGGTAATTCCTTATCTGTGTAATATGGTTGCAGATTTCACATTGGATTTTAAGTTCGGTGGACTCAATATTCAATCGCACATTGCTGTATTCCGGATGGGACATATGATAGGCACTATAGGCATTATGGAGTAATCGGGGTTCTATATTGGAAAGAATGCCCACTTTTAAGTGGATGGAGATCATTTTCTCCAATTTTTCCCTTTCGAACTCCATTTCCAAGGTCTTCATAATACTGTTCACTATCGAGGTCTCGTGCATGGTCCTAGATTATGGCCTTTAGTTTTTCCAATCGGTTTTCATGGTCTTTCACTTTAAGCAACAGTCCCCCATCATTTACCAGCTTTTTGATTTCCTCCACATGTTCCTCCATTAGCGCCAGACGTTCTTTTTCCTCCAGGGGATTTTCATTGTGCAACAGCCATTCCATTTCCAGTTTATTGAGCAAGGTAATCGCCCTTTCCATGGGATAGTCCACCGCTGTTCGTACAAAAAGGGCCTCTTCAAAAAAATACGCGGCCTTTTTCAGGTTATCGTTCAATTTGGCCTCGGGGAAGCCAAGTAGCGCGGTGGCATAATTATGACAGCACATGGCATAGCCATACGGATGCTCTTCCTTGGTATAAAAAGCCAAGACTTCCTTAAAGGAGGAGGCACAAAAGGCTGTCCATATGGGCTTTTCGTCCGGCATAACCGGAATCTCGGAATAAATTAAGGCCAGATCGTGGTGCACATCGGCAAATTTTTGGGGAAACACATCGCGCTTAAAGACTTTTAAGGCATCTTGAAAAGCGTTGATGGCGGGTTTGTAATATTGGGGCTGTCCGTTTTTACTCCAGGAATAGAGCAACTTCCCCTTTTGTAGGATCGCCTCGCCCAAAAATTCGGGAATATCGGCCTCTTTAAAATATTGGATTGCCTTGTTGATGGCCGTTTTGGCCAAGGCATACTCCCCTAGAAAGCCGGCAATC
>JBCCZF010000355.1:0-4244 GCA_039188035.1 Bacteroidota bacterium
GTAACTATTGTGCCATTTTGGCCCAAGGATATCAAGTAGAATCGGTTCCGTTTCTTATTGGAAAAATAAAGGTTTACCCTATCGTCCTCGGAAAGGGCATAACCTAATAATTTCTTATAAGGGGCAGGAGGGGCTACTATCAATTTTTGGTAATCCTGCACAAAGTTTTGGTCATACCGGATCACTTGTATCGCTTTTTTTGAAAAGAAGGTAAGATAGGTATGGTCAGCTTCCACTATAGGAAGTACGGAAGAAAATGAATTTGTCCTTAGCTCAAGGGGTTTAGTGGTAACTAAGTCTTGTCCAAAGGACTTCTTGGGCACTTGAAAAAGAACAACTAGAACAAGGGCGATAAAATAATGTTTCATTGGGGTTGTATTAGGTTTCTGGAAGAGGGGTATTCTTAGGATACGAAGCAAAGTAGCGAACGTTACTTTTATTGTCCGGGAAAATAGGGCAAATCAAGGAGTATTTCGTTGAGCTGCGAAGGGTGTTGCCAAGATGTGCTTACATGGAAGTAGAAGGGCCATAGGAAGCAGGCCCAAAGGTCACATGGCCATCAACTTATGGTCTCCCCGTTCCCCACGCTGGTATCATCAGGGTTTACAAAAACCAGTTTTCCTTCGGCACTTTCGGTCATTAGGATCATGCCCTGGCTTTCCACGCCCCGAAGTTTTCGGGGAGCCAGGTTAACCAATACGGTCACGCGTTTCCCAATGATCTCCTCAGCGGAGAAGCTTTGGGCTATCCCGGAAACAATAGTGCGGATATCCAGGCCGGTGTCTACTTTGAGCATCATAAGTTTATCGGTCTTAGGCATCTTTTCCGCTTCCAGGATGGTGCCAACGCGCATATCCAATTTTGTAAAGTCGTCAAAGGAAATGGTTTCTTTTTGCGGCATTAGGGTATCTTTTTGTGTTGTAGTATCGGCTGTATTTTGGGCTTTGGTGGCCCTAAGCTTGTCCAGCTGTTTTTGGATCTCATCGTCCTCTATTTTTCGGAAGAGCAATTGCGCCGGATTGATGGTATGCCCATTGGGCAGTAGAACCTTTTTTTGGGAAATACTTTCCCAACCCAATTGTTCCCCAAGAGCTCCCAAATTTAGGATTTGCTTTAGCTTGATACTGGTAAAGGGTAAAAAAGGTTCGCTTAGGATGGCCAGTTCCGCAGCGATCTGTAGGGCCGTAAACATGATGGTTCCCACCCGTTCGGGATCTTGTTTAATGACTTTCCAGGGTTCCTCGTCCGCCAAATACTTATTGCCCAAACGCGCCAGGTTCAACAGTTCCTGACTAGCTTCCCGGAAGCGATACCGTTCCAGGGAATCCGATAGTCTTTCCGGGAAACTGCGTGCCTGGGCCAAGATTTCCTGATCCATCTTGGAAAATTGGGCATACTCCGGAACCTTGCCCTGGTAATATTTATGGGTCAAAACGGCCACCCGATGGATGAAATTCCCAAAAATGGCCACCAGTTCATTGTTGTTCCTGGCCTGGAAATCGGCCCAGGTAAAGTCATTGTCCTTGGTTTCCGGGGCGTTGGCGGTCAAGGCATACCGAAGAACATCCTGCATATTGGGGAATTCTTCCAGGTACTCGTGCAACCATACGGCCCAATTTTTGGAGGTGGATAATTTTTGACCTTCCAGGTTCAGGAATTCGTTGGCGGGCACATTTTCAGGGAGAATATAATCGCCATGGGCCTTTAACATGGCCGGAAAGATGATGCAGTGAAAAACGATATTGTCCTTGCCGATAAAGTGAACCAGTTTGGTGTTTTTGTCCTTCCAATAGGGTTGCCAGTCCCGGCCCTGCTTTTCGGCCCATTCCTTGGTTGAGGAAATGTAACCAATTGGTGCATCGAACCAAACGTAAAGTACTTTTCCTTGCGCACCTTCCACAGGTACGGGAATACCCCAATCCAGATCTCGGGTAACGGCTCGGGCGGCCAACCCTCCGTCGATCCAAGATTTGCACTGTCCGTACACATTGGGTTTCCAATCGGTTTTATGCCCTTCCAAGATCCACTGACGTAGGAAATCCTCATACCGATCCAGGGGCAAAAACCAGTGTTTGGTTTCCCGTAAGGTGGGTACCGCCCCTGTAATGGCAGATCTGGGATCTATAAGGTCCGTAGCATTAAGGGAAGCACCGCAGTTTTCACATTGATCTCCATACGCTTCGGAATTGCTGCATACCGGGCATTTGCCCACAACAAAACGATCGGCCAAAAACTGTTTGGCCTCCGCATCGTATAGCTGGGCCGTGGTCGCTTCCGTGAAATCGCCTTGATCGTATAGGGTCTTAAAAAAGTTGGAAGCCGTATCGTGATGTATTTTTGCCGAGGTTCGGGAATAATTGGAAAAGGAAATTCCAAAGTCGGCAAAGGATTTTTTAATAATCGTGTGGTACGTATCTATAATTTCCTTAGGGGTAACGCCCTCCCTTTTGGCCTTCATGGATATAGCCACCCCATGTTCATCACTCCCACAAACAAAGATTACATCCTTTCCGGTAAGTCGCAAATAACGGGCGTAGATGTCCGCCGGGACATACACCCCGGCCAAATGCCCAATATGGATAGGGCCATTGGTATAGGGAAGTGCTGCCGTAAGGGTATATCTTTCGGGTTTTGTGGCCATAACTATGTAAATAGGCGACAAAAGTACGGATTACGATGGAAAGGGGGGTGATAGCCTCTCCTATTTGAGACGGTTCAAGGATATGGACCTTTGGGGATAAAAGTGAAAAACTCCCTATTCTATTTTTCGTGGATTAACCGTATTGCGGGCATAAAAAAACCTCCGGCGGTCCCATGGGCGCGCCGAAGGCAAATTGCATAGTAGGATTTGGATAGTGTGGGATTTTTTAGGTCACCATTACGGATTTGCTCATTTTTTGATCGCGTACCTGAATGCGATAAATGTACTTTCCGGTGGCCAAATGTTCGGGAATTCGTTCCCGGATATTGATTTCCATAGATCCTTCGGGCATCATTTCATTGTAAATGGTACCCACTTTTTGTCCTAGGATATTGAAAAGTTCAATATCTACATGGGCCATTATGGGCATTTCCAGATAAATGTGCGGAGCACTCTCCGTTGGATAATAGGGTTTGTGTACCAAGCTATCCAACAATTCGGGATTGGGGTCAAGGGGGTCTTCCCCGGCCGTTGGGATGGAAGGTTCGCCGTCACTGTACACAATATCCGGGAAATCCACCCCACTGCAGTTAAAGCCCAGGTTTACGGGATTATAGGGATGGTCCAGGAGATGTTGTTCTACCAAAGGAATATCTACGCACAGCCATTCCGCCAATACAGTGGCATACAGGTCTCTAAAGTCCATGGTATATTCCAGGTTGCCGCGCCCATCTGGATTATCCAGGGTAGGATGCTCCCCAACAAAGGCACTGCCATTAAGACCAGACCCAAAAAATAGCGTGGGGGCGGCCTTTCCGTGATCCGTTCCGTTGGAGCCATTTTCAAAGATGCGGCGACCAAATTCGGAGAAGGTCATGCTAAGCACTTTTTCGTCTTGTTGGGTAAAGGCGATATCCTCATAAAAATTTTGCACGGCCACGGATAAATTCGTCATTAGGCGGGCATGTGCCAGTGGTTGGTTGCCGTGGGTGTCAAAACCGCCCATAGAAATCATGTATACCTTGGTACCCAAGTTGCCTTTGATCAGACGGGCCAAAAGGGCCAACTGACGGGCAAACCCATTGTTTTGGTACTCCACCTGGTTTTGGCCACGTTCATAGGCTGCATGGATAAGGCCCGCATATTCATAGGTGGTATTGGCGACTCCCCTTAGGAATTTCAACTGATCCCCGTACATACAATCCCCAAAAAGACTGTCGTCCAGGCCATAGACCACTCCGGATTCAGCAATTTCCTCCAATTGGTCAATATTAGAGGTCACAAAGGCGTAGTTGGTTTCCTCGCCCTGGAATACCAGATTTCCAAACTGACCGATCTGTATAGCGGCCGGGGATGCTGGCGGATGGGTAAGGTAATCTGGATATAGGTTCTCAAAATGCCTGCCCATCCAACCGGTATCCAGACCGCTGAACCCTGTTGTGGTAAGGTCGGTATTGGCATAGATGTCGGATCCCGTGAAATGGGAAAGGCTTTGGTTTTGATAACCAACCCCATGTACCGCCTTAAACTGGCCTTCACCCCAAAGGGGTTCCAGGGCGTTCATATAGGTGGGTACTCCATATTCGTCCGTAAGTTTTAAAAC
>JBCCZF010000356.1:0-4241 GCA_039188035.1 Bacteroidota bacterium
CATAGCCTTCCGCGTGCCGCTGAAGCTTTAGCGGAGGCGCAAGCTATAGTTAAAAATTCTAACGAAATAAGGCGCAAACCTGCCCGTCCGGTCAAGGCGGGAAGGGACATAAAAAAACAATTGACATGTTTTAAAACAGTCTCTTAATTTCGGGTCATGTTTAGTTGGCCGCAATAGTTATTTTTATCATATAGGGTACTTCAGGTACGTTTGCCGGAATATCGGTAACCAAGGATACTACATCGTTTTGATCTGCACCGGAATCCGGACCGGGTTGTCTTGGGGCCTGATACGCACCAGCCCCGGGATACTCATCTACTTCGGTACCTGAATCATAAATTCGGAACATTTCCGTGATATCACCGGAAATTGGCGTGTATCCATCGAATAAAGCGATTCCGTTGGCGCCCACGACCCAATCGTTGGTCTGCACCAACATTGTGGCCAACGAAAGTTCGTCCCCGGCATAGGCGGTAAACTCAAAACTGTAGGCATCCCCTGGGAAAATAGGGCCAGGGCCGGCGGCACCCACAGGTGTATTGAACACATTATCGTACCCGGAAGCGTTGCCATCTTCCGCCAAGGCCTCAAAAGCTTCGGTAGAAGGCTCACCCGTTACGAAAACGGGATAGTTTATCCCATAGGCCCCTGGGGCAAATGGGGATACCAAACCGCTCTCGGCGGTCAACGCCTCATCCGAAATAGCATTATCGCCGTCTTCGGCAATTCGCTCCAACCCTTCCGATGCGGCCTCACCTACGGTAAACAAGGGGGTTTGGTCCGCACCGTTAATTACCCAAACTCCAGGCGCAAAAGGCCCAGGCAAATCGGACGTGTTGGAAATGTTATATATCGTGAGGGTAAATTGCGTTCCTCCATCATGTGCCAACATCACCTTGGTCAAATCGGAAACCTCAGGATACGTATATCCATCGTCTACATCGGCAATGCGTTCCACAGTACCGTTCTCAGTGCTACCTGTATTGGGCCCGGCCTGTCTTGGGGCCTGGTTGGCACCCACACCGGGCTCTTCGTTTACTTCCGTACCGGCATCCCACAAGTCAATCATATTGGTAATATCTCCGGTTATGGCGTTCCCGTCCATGTCGTACAAGGGTAATCCGTTTTCATCAGGAGCGAAAAATAAATCGTTGGTCTGCACCAACATTGTCGCGAAACTTAAATAGTGCCCCCTACCCGCATTAAAAGTAATCTCCCAGGAGGCTTCCGGCATAAGAAGGCCATCGAGAGTTCCATTGGCAAAGTACATTTTGGGCTGAAAAACATTTTCTATAGTAACCGTAAAATTAGCGGAAACGAGTTCGTCCCGAGTTACCATAATGGAATTGGAAAGGTCGTATTCCCCATCCAAATCACTTACATTATTGCCCATTTCAAGGCCGGACAGGCCTTCATTGTAGTTCATGTGCCAGATAAAACAGATGCCTGGGCCCGCCGCGTCAAAGTCCACTCCTTCCAAAGCACTTAAGGTTGGGGGCAATCCCAAAATAGTGTTGGCGTCGTCTGTAACCACATAGGTCTGTACATCTCCGGAACCATCGAATCCAGAAAGGGAAATACCACTTACCATATCGGGGGTTCCATCCACAGTAAATGTAAAAGGTCCACCGGAAAGTGTTCCGGCTTCCAGGGTCGGGGGGTCCACATCGTCATCATCGTGGAAGCGGTCACAGGAAACGATTACCAATGAAAACGAGAATACTAAAGCAATTGTTTTTAAATGGGTCATAATAGTGTTTTTAGTGTGGTATAAAAGAACTTTATAGATATAACAGAAGTATCACATAACCTTCAATTTTTGATCCCGTCCGAATTAAACGGATCGCAAAAGGTGAAGATGCATATTGGCCACTTATGCCTTGTCTGGTGAAACCTATCCCCCGGCCGGTCAGATTCATTTTAGATAAGCCTTAACGGTTGGCTTGATTTTAAATCAAACCGAAGAATTTGTTTGGGAGGGGTATGTGAACTTTTGAAAAACGCATAACATATCATTGATTTTCAGTTTATTAAGAGAGTCAATCGAAATATCACGAGGTATCACAAAAAGTTGAATTCTTCATGACCCCCTTGTTATAGAATCGTCTGAATTTTACGGAAACTTAAAAACAAAAAAAATGAAGAAGATTTATGTTGTTCCCGCAGTAGCCTTACTACTGCTTGCTATTGGCTGTTCCGACGACGATAACGGTGGCCAAGAAGAAGAAATAGTTCCCGTAGCGGGTACCATCGCCGGGGGACCCTTTACCTTTTGTGTAGATGGCATAGCGGATTTTGCCTCAGGTGTTACCATTGATGCTTCCAATGCGGTGGGAAGCAACAGCACTTGGGTAATAACTGATGAAGCCGGTACCATCCTAGGATTGCCACCTACCCTAGATGCCGTTGGCGAGGTAGATTTTGACGGGGCCGGGGCCGGAGTGTGTTTTGTTTGGTATTTGCGCTACGAAAATGACCTTACAGGTCTGGAAATGGGCATGAATACCAACGGGCTGCAAGGTGATTTTGACCTTTCCAATTCAATTCGGGTAGATCGCAACAAGACTGAGGCCGGCACGTTAACCGGAGGGCCTTATGATTTTTTTGTAAACGGAAGTCCTGATTTTATCGAAGAAATAACCTTGGATAATCCTGAGGCCTCTGGAAGCAATAGCACCTTTGTAATTACGGACGACGAAGGAAATATTCTTGGTTTGCCCCCAACCGTTGAAGCGGTTAAGGGCGTAGATTTTGATACTGCGGGTACTGGCGTATGCCTTGTTTGGTATTTGAGGTATGAGGATGGTCTTACCGGATTGGAAATGGGCATGAACGCCAATGACCTTGAAGGTTGTTTCGACCTTTCCAACTCGCTTACTGTAAACCGTTTGATGGGTGCCAATGCCGGAGAGCTTTCCGGCGGGCCCTATACGTTCTGTGTAGACGGCACTCCTGATTTTGTGGAAAACATTTCCTTGGACGATAGCGAAGCCTATGGTAGTGAGAGCTCTTGGGTAATTACGGATGATGTCGGGAACATTTTGGGACTTCCCCCCACCTTGGATGCCGTTAAAGGCGTAGATTTTGATATGGCCGGCCCCGGGGTATGCCTTATCTGGTACCTGCGTTATGACGGGGAAATCAGCGGTGCCGAAATGGGTATGAACGCCAATGACATAACAGGCAATTTTGCCCTATCCAATGCCATTACGGTAAACCGTTTAGAGACCAACGCGGGAGAACTTTCAGGAGGGCCCTACGAGTTTGTTGTGGACGGAACCCCCGATATGGTAAGCGGAATTAGTCTGGACTCCTCCGAAGCCACGGGCACCAATAGCACATGGGTAATCACGGATGAAAGTGGAACAATCCTTGGTTTACCCCCAACATTGGAAGCCGTTGAAGGTGTGGATTTTGATGATGCTGGGGCCGGGATTTGTTTTATATGGTATCTACGTTACGAGGACGGCCTTACCGGCCTGGAAATGGGTATGAGCGCCAATGACCTTGAAGGCTGTTTTGACCTTTCAAATTCCATACAGGTAAACCGATTGGAAAACAACTAGATTGTTTATCGAATGATGCATCCGTTCCCAAAAATAGGAACGCATTGGGTTTAATTTAGATGATAATGGTGGGGGATTTTGCCCCCGCCATTTTTTATGTTCATCCCAGATCGTTTCCAGGACATAATAGTATTCCCCATACGGAACTGCCGAATTCCAAAAACAGCAACTTTACCAGAACCGTAAATAGCGAATCCATTCCGTTATGCCGAATTTCTACTGGCATTGATGTTGCCGTAGAGCGAACGGGTGACGATTTTTTCGTAAATCTCTCGTTTTGCCACGTTTTGTCCAATTTTCTGAAGGGCGTATTGTTGGATAACGAGTAGAGGCAGCACGATGTTCTCTCGGATTTTTACGGATTCCCGGGAAATTTCCTCGTCCTGCATCAGGATATCGTAACCGGAAATAAGCAGCAGCATCTTCTTGGACAATTGGTACTCCTCGTGAAGAATGCTCCAAAATTCGCTATATTCCTCATCTTCCTTCATATAGCTAGTCAATTCAAAATAACATTTGGAAAGGGACATCATACTATTGAGCATCAACGCCTTAAAAAAGGGAACTTCCCGATACAATTTTTTAACGTCCTTGATACGACCTTGGTCCTTAAAGGATTTTATGGCCGTTCCCAATCCAAAATAACCCGGCACGTTTTGTTTTAACTGGCTCCAA
>JBCCZF010000357.1:0-4239 GCA_039188035.1 Bacteroidota bacterium
AATACACTTCTGAATATCCCTTCCTAGGCGTTCAATAGAAAAGAAGGCCACCGTAAAAACCGGCGGCCTACTACCATTGTGGTTTATCAACCTATAACAACATTAGACTAACATTAAAAGGAATAGCTCCCTTTATACGATTTCCGGAACCTCAAAACCTTTGCGGTAATTACGGGTCAGCATGGCATCCGCCTCCGGGTCGTTTACAAACCGCTCCGCGGACGGATCAAAGGTGAGTACACGATCTAGCCTATAGGCAATATTGCCCAAGTGGGCCAGTCCTGAGGATAAATGCGCAGTTTCCACCGGGCCGTTTAAAATGGATTTATCGTGTTTGCGCACCGCTTCTATAAAATTGGCGAAGTGCCCATCGGTACCCCCGGCGCCCCGATCCATCCCCGCGGCCGAGGGGCCCCCGTCCTCCCCGGATTTCCCGGGTTCCCGGTTCTTGCCCAAATAGGTCTTGTACTTATCATACCCATCGACCACCAAAATACCCTTGTCCCCGTAAAAGATATTGCCCACGGTAGCTCCTTCTTCCGTATTGGTACACCAGGGCCTAACTTCAAATTGAATTATTTTGCCCTCGTCGGGATATTTGTATACAGAGGTAAGCACCTCGGGCACCTCCTTGCAATCGTCCCAAAGAAACTTTCCGCCCATTGAAGTTATTTTGGTAGGAAGTCCCACGTCCAAGCCCCACATACAAAGATCCGTTTCATGAATACCTTGGTTCCCCACGTCCCCATTGCCATAGTCCCAATGCCAATGCCAGTTGTAATGCACCAAGTTCTTGGAAAAGGGCCTCTTTTGGGCCGGTCCGGTCCATAGATCATAGTCGATTCCAGCAGGCACGGGCGAGAATCCCTGGTCCCCGATATCGGCCCGCCATCTAAAAACAAGTCCTCTGGCCATATACACCTTGCCAATATAGCCATCCCGCATCAATTCAATAGCCTCGTTCACCGCAGGGGAACTTCGCAGTTGCACCCCATGTTGGACAATACGGTCATATTTTTCAGCGGCCTCCACCATTTTGCGTCCTTCCCAAATATTATGCGATCCGGGTTTTTCCACATAAACGTCCTTGCCCGCCTGGCAGGCCCATATCACCGAAAGGGCGTGCCAATGGTTTGGAGAGGCTATGCTAACTACGTCAATATCCTTGTCGTCCATAACCCTGCGCAGGTCCTGCTCAAGGGCCACATCCTTGTTATAGGTCTCCTTAAAGGTTTTTCTTCTTTCCTTTAAGAGGTTCATATCGGGATCGCATAGCGTGGTCACCATAACATTATCCTGGACCATTAACCCTTTAATATGGCTTTTTCCGCGCCCATTAATTCCCAATACGGCCGCATTGATACGATCATTGGCCCCGAACACATTGGCCGAAACAATGGTGGGTGCCGCAATGACAGCAGATCCAGCCGCAGCTGTTTTCTTAATAAATGATCTTCTTGTTGACTCCATTTAACTCTATTTAATTTAAACGTTACCCCCTTTGGAAGGTGTTTATGACCAGGCCTACCACTGAAAGGGTATTGATTCTTTGCTTAGATTGGCGCATCTCCACAGCAAAATCACTACCTGCCACAATACCTATAAGGATTTAAAATTCAGAAATGCCGTAGAAAGTTAAGGTAATTTTTGTTTTCGTTAACGTTAACAGCAACTTTTTTTACGATTTATGGGCAATCCCCGAAGAAAATAGTTTGTTTCTGGTTTCTTGTACTACGTATACCGCCTGTTTTTTAAAAAAGAGTGTAGGGACGCGAAGGAGTTTTAAGGCATGGACAAAAAGGACATCCCAAAAAAAGATTATATTCCCCCAATTTTAGGGGGTATGATCATGAACTTCAGAATGGCCCGGGCAACCGATTTGGAAACCCTGAATGCAATAAGTCTCCAATCCAAGGCGTATTGGGGGTATCCCATGGCCTGGATGGAACATTGGAAAGACGACCTAACTCTTACCGAGGAAGCTTTTGCCACAGACCGCGTTCTTGTTATGGAATTGGGCCATATCATCATCGGATTTTCCGCCCTCAAAGAAGCAGACAAAAACTACGAAATAGGGCATTTGTGGATCCTTCCGGAATATATTGGAAGGGGATATGGCAAAAAACTTCTTGAAAGGACCTTACGTCCAATTACAAACCAAAAACCCATTAGGGTCGAGGCCGACCCCAATGCCGAACCTTTTTACAAAAGTCAGGGATTTGTGACGGTCGGTCAGGTTGCCAGCTTTCCCAAGGGAAGGTTCCTTCCGGTAATGCAAAAATCCCATCACAGCGCAAACGGTATAGAGCAAAGGGAATCCTAAAGGGCGTATTTTTGGAAGTGATACAATGAACTTGTTTAAGCTTTTTTAATTTAAGAGCCTGTTTAAATTTTGTTTTTAGTTCCGATAGCTATCGGGAGAGGCTTAAAACAGGGAGTTTGGCAGCACCAGAATGCGTATTTTGTAACAGGGCGGAGAGAAAAGGCCAATGATTTGGCCTTTTACAAGAAGCCAAATGCAGCGATGGCCGTGAAAACCTGCCCCGGCCCGAATGCGTTCAGGCGGGCGTTCCGGTCAAGGCGGAAAGGGCCATAACAAAACTGAAGGATAAAACGTAAACAGAATCTAAGTGAAAGCGGTAATCTACAAAAAATACGGCCCTCCAAATGTCCTTGAACACACCGAGATAGCAAAGCCGGTTCCCAGGGACAACGAAATCCTGATACAGATATATGCGGCCACGGTCACTTCCGGGGATGTACGCCTTCGCGCCTCGGATTTCCCCGCTTTGTTCTGGCTCCCCGCACGTCTCATTTTCGGACTTTTTACCCCCAAAAAGAAAATCCTGGGCCATGAATTTGCCGGGGTTGTAACGGGCAAGGGAAAAAAGGTAACCCAATTCGAAATCGGTGATTGCGTCTTTGGAACTACGACCATGCTCAACACCGGATCTTATGCTGAATATACCTGCGTCCCAGAAACCTGGAAAAGCGGAGTGGTAGCGCACATGCCATCAAACTTAAGGTTCCAGGAGGCGTCCGCTTTGCCCGTAGGGGCCATGACCGCTATGTATCTTTTGGAAAAAGCCCAAATTAATAACGGACAAAACGTACTGATCTATGGGGCTTCGGGGAGTGTAGGAAGCTTTGCCGTCCAACTTGCCAAACAGCAGGGAGCATCCGTTTCCGCTGTTTGTGGTGGCACCAATTTTACTATGGTTCGTTCCCTTGGTGCAGATCATATAATCGACTACCAAAAGGAAACGTATACTTCCCTACAAAAAAGGTTTGATATTGTTTTTGATGCGGTGGGCAAAACAACTCAATCAAAAGCAAAACAAGTATTGAAAAAGGGAGGAACCTTTGTTTCGGTAAAAATGTTGACCAAAGAAAAAAAAGAGCATCTCCTAAGAATAAAGGCACTGGCTGAAGAAGAGATGCTAAAGCCCTTTATAGATCAAGTTCTTACCCTTGACCGTATTGTAGAGGCCCATGCCTATGTGGATAAGGGGCATAAAAAAGGGAATGTAGTTATACAAATACGGGAAGGGTAACCTGCTTATATCTTAAACCGAAGGCCGGTACGAAGAGAAAAGCCATGACTGTCGTCTATAAGTTGGATATTATTGTTCCCATCATCGCGCAACTGTATGTTTCTGCTCATAATGTAGGAAGAACGAAGAAAAAATTCCAGATGCCCGCTAAAATGGAACTCGTATTGCAGCCCGGATAATATCAGGGACATATTGATGGTTTCGGCCATTTCCCCAGAATCCAAGGGAAGGCCGTTTTGAATATTTGCCGTAAAACCATCCAACTGCAACTTCGCCTTTAATCTGTGTTTTTGGGAAATATGGTATTGGAGGTTGGTCCTGGGCAATCCCAGGTTGTACGACCATTTGGAATGAAACTTCTTGTAATAGCTTATAAAGGGCAAGGGAAAAGGGAAACCACCATTACCACTATAAAAAAGACCCAGAATTAAGCGAAACGGTTTTTGTATGCCCCTGATATCCTTTTTGTCCTTAATGAAAACAACTCCCCCGGAAAGTACCCCGTCATCCAGGCCAATACTACTTGCGGAAAGATTACTGCTAAAACCGGGTACAATCTGCGCGCCCAAACGCCAATCGTCATTTATTTTAGCCGTATACCCAATAGTAAAATCAAAAATCTGGAAGCCCGTTATCTGACTCTGATCAAAAGGTCTGGGTTCCTCCCCAAAGGTGAGATCTATAT
>JBCCZF010000358.1:0-4230 GCA_039188035.1 Bacteroidota bacterium
AAAATGGCCTTGCAGTTTTATCACAACCAAGGCAAACGTAGGGATACCTTGATTGCCTTTGACAACGGCTTTCACGGGGATACTTTTGGGGCTATGAGCGCTTCGGGATTATCGGCCTATAATGGGCCCTTCAGCGACTTTTTGCTTAAGGTGAAACGAATTCCACCTCCCCAAGAGGATACCATGGATGCGGTTGTGGCCCAATTGGATGGGATTCTTAAAAAGAATGCATGTGTGGCCTTTGTCTTTGAACCCTTGGTACAAGGTGCTGCGGGGATGAAATTCCATTCGGCCAAAGGATTGGACAAACTGCTCGCCTTGTGTAAGGAACGCGGAGTACTTACCATAGCCGATGAAATTATGACCGGTTTTGGCAAAACGGGAAAGTGCTTTGCCTCGGATTATTTGCAATACCCTCCAGATATCATGTGTTTGGGCAAGGCGCTAACCGCAGGAATGTTCCCCTTGAGCATTACCAGTTGCTCGCAAGCCGTTTTCGATGCCTTTTTGGATGTAAAACCCACCAAGGGTTTTTTCCATGCACATACCTTTAGTGCACATCCCCTAGGTTGTGCCGCGGCCCTTGCAGGATTGGAGCTGCTGGAATCTCCGGAAATGATCCAAAAAAGGGAGGCTATCGCAAAAGCGCATCAGGGTTTTGCAAAGGAGTTACAAAATCATCCCAAAGTAGGGAATGTGCGTTGCAAAGGGGTTATCCTAGCTGTAGATTTAGAGAGGCAAATGACACGTTACGGAGCTGTGCGGGATAGGCTGTATGATCATTTTATGGATTGTGGGGTAAACTTAAGGCCTTTGGGGAATACCATTTACACCTTGCCACCTTTTATAATAACCGAAGCGCAGTTGCATAGAATTTACAAGAGCATGGAAAGTGCTTTGAACATTTTATAAATGAGCCTGTTTATGCTTAAAGAACCTATTGCCATAACCGCCGTATCCTCCATTTCCCCCTTGGGCATTTCGGCCAATGGGATTTGGGAAAAATATCGTTCCAACGGACATTTTTTTAAACGTACGAAATTAGGTGATAAGCTATCATGGACGGCTCCCCTGCCGGAACATGCCAAACAAGAAGTGGAGGCTTTGCGGATTTCGGATTCCAAGTATTTGAACTTGGATGATAGTGTTTTGTTCGCTCTTTATGCCTCAAGAAAGGCAATACGGCAAGCGGGATGGAAGTCCAAGGACAATTTTGGGATAAATTTGGGCTCCTCCCGTGGGGCCACGACCCTTTTTGAACGGTATCACAAGCAATTTCTTGACAAGGGACAAACCTCCACACCTTCTTCGCCGACCACCACCCTGGGCAATATTTCTTCCTGGGTGGCCCATGACCTTAGGACCCAAGGCCCACAGATTTCCCATTCCATTACCTGCTCCACTGCTCTGCATGCCCTTTTGAACGGAGTGGCCTGGATCCAAAGCGGTATGGCGAATACGTTTTTGGTTGGGGGTAGCGAAGCTCCGCTCACCCCTTTTACCGTTGCGCAAATGCAAGCCCTTAAAATCTATGCCCAGATCTTTGAAGAAGATAAGGGGAAACCTATATTGGCCAACTCGGGGGCCTTGGGCGGGATCCAGGAGAACCAAAACTTGTCGATTACAGGTGCTTCCCCAAGTAAAGCCAAAGGAAGCCAGAGTTTGGTAACTGGGCGAAATCCAAGGTATCCTTGTCGGGCCTTGGACCTATCCAAAAAGAGAAACGCCATGATTTTGGGGGAAGGGGCGGTCGTGGCCTGCCTGGAACGAAAAAGTTCCAAAAACCGTTTGGCCCAGATCCAAGGCATCGGCTATGCCACCGAAGTTCTACAACACAATGTGTCGATCTCTGCCGATGCCCAATGTTTTCAGGACTCTATGAAGATGGCTTTGGGGCGCATGGACCCAGATGAAATAGACGTTATTGTGATGCATGCCCCCGGTACAGTAAAGGGAGATTTGTCCGAGTACCGGGCGATCCAGAAGGTATTTTGTAACAAAACGCCCTTTCTTACTACCAATAAGTGGAAGATAGGCCACACTTTTGGAGCTTCGGGAATGTTAAGTATGGAAATGGCCGTGGGAATGCTCCAACATCAAGAAATACTACCGGTTCCCTTTTCGAAGGATTTTAAAATACCTTCCCAGATTCGGAACATTATCGTTAATGCCGTAGGTTTTGGGGGCAATGCCGTGAGCGTTTTGCTTTCAAGATAATTTTTAGGCATGTTTTGGCATACAACTGTTGTTTTTGGATTTCCTATTTTCTTAGGAACAGGCATTATCTCAATCTATTAAACGTAAAATCAGAAGACTATGGAAGAATGGTTTACAGCATTACCCTTGTTTGAAAAAATCTACTGGACGGTGGCCCTTATAGCCTCCGTAATCTTAAGCGTCCTTTTGGTAATTACCTTATTCGGAGGTGATGCGGACGATATGGATGGCGGAGATGTGGATACCGATATAGAAGGAGATTACGGGATCGGATTCCAATTTTTGTCCTTCAAGAACCTCATGGGCTTTTTGACGATTTTTGGATGGTCTGGGATTGCTTGCCTGGATGGTGGCCTGTCCAAGGGACTTACGATATTCATTTCCGTGGGTTGTGGCCTGCTTATGATGTTGGCCATGGCTTCCCTGTTCTATTATCTGGGAAAATTACAGAGTAGTGGTACCCTTCGGTTAAAAAATGCGCTGAATCAGGTAGGTGAAGTGTATCTCACCATCGGGGCCCGTAGATCCGGTATGGGCAAGGTAAGTATTACCGTGCAGGGTACCTTACGGGAAATGGAAGCCCTTACGGATGAGGGCCAAGACCTGATCCTGGGCAACGTGGTCCGGGTAAAGGATATTACCGACAACGGAATACTTATTGTTGAATTACTAAATACATAACCTATGCTTTTAATACTACCCTTACAGTTGGGAGGAAGTGCCTCACTTTTGGCCATTGGCTTTGCCATCCTCTTCTTTTTTATCATTATTATATCCTTTATCCGCAGATATAAGCGGTGTCCGTCCGACCGAATTTTAGTGGTCTATGGCAAGGTAGGCAGTGGAAGCTCCGCCAAATGTATCCATGGGGGCGCGGCCTTTATATGGCCCGTAATCCAGGACTATGAATTTTTGGACCTTACACCTATCTCAATTGAGGTAAGCCTGGTTAATGCCTTGAGCAAGCAGAATATAAGGGTCAACGTACCCTCCCGCTTTACCATTGGGATTTCCACGGAACCGGGAATTATGCAGAACGCGGCAGAAAGGCTTTTGGGACTGGGACAGAATGAGATACAGGAATTGGCGCAGGAGATTATTTTTGGACAATTGCGTTTGGTGGTAGCCTCAATGGATATTGAGGAGATCAACTCGGATAGGGACAAGTTCCTGTCCAATATTTCCAAAAGTGTGGAGTCCGAACTTAAAAAAGTGGGACTTAAACTTATCAATGTGAACATTACCGATATCGTGGACGAATCGGGCTATATTGAAGCCCTGGGCAAGGAGGCTGCGGCCCATGCCATAAATGCAGCTAGAAAGTCGGTTGCTGAAAAAAATAGGGACGGGGCCATTGGGGAGGCCAATGCACTCCAGGACGAGCGTACCCAAGTGGCTGCGGCCAATGCCCAAGCCGTAGAAGGGGAGAACGTCGCAAAAATAGATGTGGCCAACTCGGATTCGCTACGTAGGCAACGCGAGGCGGAAGCCGAGCGTACGGCTGCCGCTGCGGAGAAGGTTCAGGCCGCCAAAGCTTTGGAGGAATCCTATGCCGCTGAAAAAGATGCGGAGATTGCCCGTGCGGAACGTGAGCGTTCCTCACAGATTGCCGATGTTGTGGTTCCGGCCGAGATTGATAAACGGAAAGTAGAAATCGATGCGGAAGCCGAAGCGGAGCAAATCCGGAGACGTGCGCGTGGGGAGGCAGATGCCATTCTCTTTAAGGCCGAGGCCGAGGCAAAAGGTATTTTTGAAGTGCTTACAAAACAGGCACAGGGCTTGGACGAAATTGTAAAGGCCGCAGGGAACAACCCCAAAGATGCAGTACTCTTATTGATAGCCGATAAGTTGCCCGAGTTAGTGGAAAAACAGGCGGAAGCCATTAAGAACATTAAAATAGACAAGATTACCGTTTGGGATTCGGGTGCGAAAAACGAAGACGGCAAGAATTCCACGGCCAACTTTATCTCCGGCATGTACAAATCCGTACCGCCCCTTCAGGAAATGTTCAAC
>JBCCZF010000359.1:0-4222 GCA_039188035.1 Bacteroidota bacterium
GGGGTGTGGGTAACCAAAAAGACGTCCCCCTCGTACAATTCCAGATAGTTGGCCGGGATATAGGCAAAATGACCGTTCAGGGCATCAAAGGGCACCCAATTTCCATCACAGTAAATCTCTGTCCAACAAACGCACCTCGCATGCCTGGACAGAGATTTACTGTGATGGAAATTGGGTGCCCTTTGATGCCCTGAACGGTCATTTTGCCTATATCCCGGCCAACTATCTGGAATTGTACGAGGGGGACGTCTTTTTGGTTACCCACACCCCCGGAATCCAATTCGATTATTCCTACGAGATTAGCAAACAAGCCGCTATCGGCCTTTTGGATGAAGATTCCAGCGAAGCAAAAAGAATAACGGCTTTTTCCTTTTGGGGACTGGTCAAAAGCAAGACCATCCCCAAAAAGAGCCTCTTTCTATTGCTGTTATTACCTTTGGGCGGACTTGTTGTGGCGTTACTGCGAAATGTGGTGGGTATGCGCACTTTTGGTGTGTTTTTGCCCGTCTTGATCGCCTTTTCCCTACTGGAAACCGGGTTTGTATCGGGTATCCTCCTCTTCTTGTTCTTAATCTTGTTCGTGGGTACCATAAGTCGCCCCTTCGACGCCATGGGACTATTACACACCCCAAAAATTGTCATCTCATTGACCTTGATGGTTATAGTAATGGCTGCCGGCCACTATCTTGGGGCCAACTATGGCATTTCGTGGTTGGGGGCATTGACCTTATTTCCCACGGTTATTTTAACCGTCTCCGCGGAGCGTTTTTCCAAGTTGATCGTTGAAGACGGTTTTCACAAAGCAACAGGTACCCTCCTACAGACCCTATTGGCGGTGGGCCTCTGCTTTTTACTTTTCTCCATTGAGCAGTTGGACAACCTACTAATTTTATTCCCGGAAGTACTGTTACTGATTATGTCGATTTCCATGCTACTCGGGCGCTATGTAGGGCTTCGATGGACGGAAATTATCCGTTTCAGTCCCCTTTTAAATCCAAATCCCAAATACACATAAATCTATGCTCACTACGCTATTCAAGGTACAAAACCCCAAGGGGGTGGTTGGCCTAAATCGACGTAATATCGAATTCATATATCCACATAACCAAAGAAGGCATTACACCCTGGCGGACGATAAGGTAAAGGCCAAGATGCTGTTGCACAGGCATAACATTGCCTGTGCCGAGACCTATGCTGTCATTAGCCGGATAAGTCAGATAAAAGCGCAATGGCAACAACTGCAGCTCCATAGTGCCCTGGTTATAAAACCGGCTATGGGCTGCGGGGGGGATGGCATCAAAATTTTGAAAAAGACAAGGGATGGCAATTGGTCAAGTAGCGGAAAAACCGTGCCCGATGCCCAAATATTCCAACATATTACCCGCATCATCTCCGGTCTGTTTTCCATGGCCTCCAATGACGTATGCCTTGTTGAGGAATGCATTGTGCCCCATCCCTTCTTTGCCGAAATCTACGATGAAGGAGTGCCCGACTTTAGGATCATCACCCTAAAGGGAAATCCCCTAATGGCCATGCTCCGTATGCCGACTTCAAAATCTGACGGCAAGGCCAATCTGCACCAAAAAGGGGTGGGCATAGGTGTGGACATGAAGGAGGGCCGCCTTACCCAGGTCTATGATGGAAAGCGGTACAGTGACCATCACCCGGATAGTGAAAACCGCGTCTTTGGAAGAAATATCCCCTTTTGGCCCAGGATGCTGCAACTGGCCCGGAAGACCGCCCAGGCTTTCCCCCTGGACTATATGGGTATTGACCTGGTAATTGATGCGACCAAAGGGCCACAGATTATGGAAGTGAACGTACGACCCGGTCTCGGCATTCAACTGGTAAATAAATGTGGATTGTTATCCACCTTAAAACGACCCCTATGAAAGCGCTACTCTTTGTGTTCTCGGTTTTAACTATAGCCATGGGCGAAGCCCAAGAAAATCATCGTCTTAAAGCCGCTACCTTGGCGGGTTATGCCTATAACTATTTTAAGAGTCCCAATACCGTTTTGGTCAATGGTGACGTATTGGACAAAAACGATTTAATCGCCAGTAGCACCTTTCAGGATATTGCTTTGGAATATGACTATCGGAAAACGTGGAAAGGTCATCACCTCAGCTTTAACCTGAATCCATTTGCGCGCCTCTTTCATGAAAATATGGCCGATAGTTATTGGGCCTTGGAAACTTCCCTAAAGTACAATTATAAATTCAACAAAAAGACCAAAGTATTGGCCGAAGTACATTTTGAACGCATGAACCGCGAGGGGCTGGACGGCGCCCAGGATGTATTGGTGAACCCCTTGGGATTTACCAACTACGGTTCCTCCGCCGGAGTACAATGGTTGGCGTTTAAACGGAATAGAACTACCATGGAGGCCTTTTATAACTTCAAGAATTTTGATGCCTATGGGATACGCGATCTTCAATTTAACGAATATGGGGTTCAGCTATCCAGCAAGCAAAAGTTCAGGCCCGGGCGCTATAGCCATGCGGCGGGACTTGTAGCATACTATAAAAAACGTCAATATGAAACCTTCAATGCCGAGGCCGATCAACCCAATGGTGAACGCAATTGGGATTATAGCAAGATCCGTGTTTTTTACAGATTGCCCCTTACCGGTCATTTGGAACTGGAGCCCCAGTTGATCTACTACGGACGCTACGATAGGCTTCAAAATCGCTCAGGATTCCATCAATACGGGCCTGGCCTGCGGTTGCGCTTTGATAACGACAAGACAAGGATTACGGGCCTATTGAAATATCAACTTCGCAATTATACGAAGATAACAGCTCCTGGAACGGACGACCTCTTACACTATCAATATATGGACATCTCCATAAGGTTGGAACATCGACTGCCCATAAAGGGCATGTTCCTTACCGGTACCACCTATAATCGTTTTCGGGAGACCAATACCGTTGACCAAAGCTCGCGCTCCTTTCGTTCGTACACCTATCAATATATGGGTGTGGGTCTACTTTGGAAAATCTAACATGAGGCTTTTGAAAAACACTCGGATTCATACAACTTTAAAGGATTTGGCCCCACTCGTGGCAAACGGACAACTTCCAGAGGTAAGGTATGGTTGTTTAAGGACCAATCCCAAAATTACTATTCAAATATAACTTAAAAGTAATTCCATGAAACATCCCATTAAAAACAGCTTGCTTGGCGTCATTACGCTGATTTTCATCGCCTGTGAAAAGAACGACGATACCGTTGCCGAACTGCCAAATCCGTCCATTACCAAAATACTTCCTCTAGGAGCCTCTCGGGTTGAAGGGGCCAGACCGGAATACGAAAGTTTCCGATATGAACTTTGGAGGGACTTAAAGGAAAACAATATCGCCTTCGATTTTATAGGTACACAAAGGGACAGGGCTTCCTATCCCGCTTTTAATGGGGAAAGTTTCGATGCCGACCACGAAGGAAGAGGCGGTTGGACCTCGGCCCAAATCCTTAGCGGCATAAATGAATGGCTTGGTGAAACCGGTTCCCCGGACATTATTCTCTTTAGTTCCCCCGGAGGTAATGACCTGCTGGAAGACATGGATTATAATCGGACCATTTCCAATATTGAAGCCATCATCGATGCTTTGCAGGCCAACAATTCTAACGTTACGATTCTCCTAGAGCAATTGGCATTATAACTCAACCCGTATCCAAAAGTGAACTGTAGTCTTCCCTAAAAACTAAGAAAATTGATTGGGGGAAAAAATCCGGAGGCCTAACTAAGCCTCGGGATTGTCTTATGTTTTAATCGTTAGAGATTGAAAGGATGTCTGTGAGTCTCATACATAAGTAACCTTAAAAGCTTAGAGTACTATTTTTCAATTAACCAGAAAACGTGTCCATTTTCCTTTACAAAGACCAAATTTTCTCCTTATTACCATTACGTTTAACCTAGTCTATAACTTCAAAATCACCTTCTAAGCGGATATCATCAGATGCAGCACCCACTTTCACTATAAACTCACCAGGTTCTACCACGCGTTTCATTTCTCTATTCCAAAGTGCCAAATCATCAGGCAACAGTTCAAATTCAACCTCTTTTTCTTCTCCAGCGTCCAGTTCGATCCTTTTGAATCCGCGTAGTTGCATAATCGGTGTGGTGACAGAACTAAAACTGTCGGTGATGTACAATTGCACCACTTCCGTTCCTCTTCGATCGGAAACATTTTTAACTGTACAGCTCACCTTTTGGATTTGA
>JBCCZF010000360.1:0-4218 GCA_039188035.1 Bacteroidota bacterium
ACAGAATAGAGGCTATAGGGGATACCATTAAGACCTGGGTGAACGGGGTGCCCGCCTCCCATCTTATAGACGATAAAACCGCTAGTGGTTTTATCGCCCTTCAGGTACACGGTATTGGTAAGGATAAGCAAGAAGGCACCGAAGTGAAATGGAAGAATGTTAATATTATCACCAAGGATGTGGCCAGGCATACCCAAAAAAGCCCTTTAAAACCTATCCATACAAAGAACCAATTGACCCATGGGGAAAAGGAGAATGGCTGGAAAATGCTTTGGGACGGGGAAACCACCAATGGATGGCGGGGGGCCAAACTGGAGTCCTTTCCGGAAAGCGGTTGGGTCATTGAAAATGGCGAACTGACCGTACTGGCGTCGGGTGGCGGGGAATCCGAGGCCGGCGGGGATATCGTTACCACGGAAAAATACGGGGATTTTGATTTGCAAGTCGATTTTAGGATTACGGAAGGTGCCAACAGTGGTATTAAGTACTATGTGGACACGGAACTTAACCAAGGGAAGGGTTCTTCCATTGGTTTGGAATTCCAGATATTGGACGATGAAAGACATCCCGATGCCAAAAAGGGCAACCACGAGGGAAGCCGTACCGTATCTTCACTTTACGATTTGATCAAGGCCAGTGATAAAAAGCACATGAATGCTATTGGGGAATGGAACACCGCCCGAATCGTTTCTAAGGAAGGCCATGTGGAACATTACCTGAACGGGGCCAAAGTGTTGGAGTATGACAGGGGTACCGATGAATATAGAAAGTTAGTGGGCGAAAGTAAATATAAGGTATGGCCCAACTTTGGGGAAGCGGAACGGGGGCGTATCCTGCTACAGGACCATGGGGATCTCGTGAGCTTTAAAAATGTTAAGATAAAACCCTTAAACTAGTTGAAATATGGGATCAAGAAGGAATTTTATTAAAAAGACCTCCGCTGGGGCCGCGGGTCTAACGGTTGGGGGGCTAATGTTGCCCAATACGGCCTATTCCAGGATATTGGGGGCCAATGACCGCCTTGGGGTTGCTGTAATTGGGGTGCGTAGCAGGGCCAAGGCCCATGTAAAGGCCATTAACCAAGATCCAAATGTCAAAATTCTCTACAATTGTGATGTGGACGATACCATTATTGAGGGGCATAACACCTGGTGCCAGGAGAACATCGGCTATGTGCCCAAAGTGGAGAAGGATTTTCGGAAAGTATTGGAAGACAAGGATGTAGATGCAGTTTTTATAGCCACCCCGGAACATTGGCATGCGCCTATGGCCATTATGGCCCTACAGGCGGGCAAACACGTATACGTTGAAAAGCCATGCAGTCACAATCCCCATGAAAATGAGTTGCTCGTGGCCGCCCAGAATAAATATGGCAAAAAGGTACAAATGGGCAATCAGCAGCGTTCGGCCCGAACCTCAGCCACCGCAGTTGCGGATATCAAGAATGGGATTATCGGGGATGTGTACAAAGCGGAAGCCTACTATTCCAATAACCGGGGCTCCATAGGTGCTGGAAATAAAATAGCGGTGCCAGGGACTTTGGATTGGGCACTTTGGCAGGGTCCTGCCCCAAAGGAAGACTATCGGGATAATGTACATCCCTACAATTGGCACTGGTTCCGTACCTGGGGTACGGGGGAAATCCACAATAACGGCACCCATGAAATAGATATCTGCAGATGGGCCTTGGGCGTAGATTTGCCGGAGACGGTCACTTCTTTTGGGGGCAAGTACACTTATGATGACGATTGGGAGTTTGTGGACAACCAACAAGTTACATTTACCTATCCCAATGACAAGTTCATTACTTGGAACGGACATAGTAGGGGCATTATGAAACCCGAACGCCCAGGAAGGGGGGCTACTATTTACGGTAGTAGGGGAAGCATTCAACTCGACAGAAATTTTTATAAACTATTCGATTTAGCGGGCAACCCCATTAAACTGGAGTTCGAAAGAGATCAAAGCGCCACCACGGACACCAAGGGCATCGGCGGATTGGACGTGTACCATGTACAGAACTTTTTTGACGCCATTAGGAAGGACAAGCCCTTAAACTCGGATATCAATGATGCAAGCATCACTACCATGATGTGCCATTTGGGCAATATGGCCCAGGATGCCGGCCATACCTTAAAGTTGGATACCAAGACCGGTAGGGTACTCAACGACGATGCCATTATGAAGAAGTCTTGGAAAAGGGACTATGCCAAAGGCTGGGAGCCCAAATTGTAAGTTTTCAATACGTCCAAGGGCAGTTCTAACGGAAAGCCAGAATGGGTTCAACGGTTCATCCACCCTAGACTGAACCAAAAGAGAGTTAACAAAATAGGGGTGTCCCCCAAAGCAAGGGCACCCCTTTACGTATTCTACACATATCCCAACTTTAAGTAAGAACTGGTATTGTACTTGCTATAAAGACCCTATAGTTGGCCAAGAATGGGTTGGGCGCGTAGTGAAAACCAATTAAATATTTGCTCAGAATTTCCCTCATACGGCTATTTTGGGCAAATCCAGTACGTATCGTGGTACATGGTAAAGTAGTGTGCCGGGCTTCCTTCAAATACTTTTGTTAGGGCACAAATAAAAACGATACAAGAATGCGCGGCAAGATAATTCCTGTTGAAGCCAAGGATATACGATTTCCTAGCAGTCGTTCCCTGGACAGTTCGGATGCCATGAGCCCCAAAGCCGATTATTCGGCACCCTATGTTACCCTAAAAACAATTCGCAAGGATGATTACGAGGCCATTACCAACATTAAGGAATTCCAAAAATTTGATATCTATTGGATTGAAGGGCCTACAAGTCCCGATTGTTTGGCGATTAGCGGTTCCCAAGAGGAACGAATAATGGTGTATGCGGATCGCGGGCACGAGCATTTTCATAATCCCTTGGTAATCCAGGGAGGCACCTACATGCCACCAACTAAGCCCGGGTAGGGTATTGGGTTAGGGAAGCTTCATTATAGAGCTATGAATCCCCCATGCCAAGGTACGTTGCATACTCCAGTTATTAGGCGATCAGGAGTAATGGCAACGGGTGTAATCCAAATTACACAAGTAGAAACGCAATACCTCAATACGAATCAAGTAAACTATAAAAAAATAAACATATGAAATTGGTTAGGTATGGAAAGGCAGGTGAGGAAAGTCCTGCAGTTCTTTTGGATAACACCCTGGTAGATGTTACAAATCTGGTGGATGACTTTGATCCTGGATTTTTGGCCCATGGGGCCCTTGAAGATGTAAAGGGGTATATTGAATCGGGCAAGTTTGACGGCAAGGAACTATCCGGGGATATTCGTTTGGGGCCACCTCTTACCGGAATCTCTAAAATAGTTTGTGTTGGGCTCAACTATGCAAAGCATGCCCAGGAGAGCGGAATGGACGTACCTACCGAGCCCGTTCTTTTCTTTAAGTCCACCACGGCCGTAGTTGGTGCTTTTGATAATGTGGTGATTCCCAGGGGTAGTACAAAAACGGATTGGGAAGTGGAACTTGCTGTAGTAATCGGCAAGGAGGCCAGCTATGTACCTAAGGAAGACGCCATGGAGCACGTGGCAGGCTATATGGTCCACAACGATATTAGTGAAAGGGCCTTTCAATTGGAGAAAGGCGGGCAATGGGTCAAGGGGAAGAGCTGTGACACTTTTGCGCCCTTAGGCCCGTATTTGGTTACTTCGGACGAGATTGCCAATCCCCATAACCTAGATTTATGGCTAAGGCTCAATGGGGAGACCATGCAGTCTTCCAACACCTCCGATCTAATTTTCGATATTCCCACCTTGGTAAGCTATATCAGTGGGTTTATGACCCTTTTGCCAGGGGATATCATCTCTACAGGAACCCCTTTTGGCGTGGGTCTTGGACTAAATCCCCCAAAGTATCTGAAGCCTGGTGATGTTATGGAATTGGGAATAGCCGGGCTTGGGATATCCAAACAAAAAGTGGTGGCCTATTCAGAACAGTCCCTTAACTGATTTATCCTATTCCCTTGGGACTATGGGTTAAAATATCACTTACCTTTGGAATATGTAGGGCTGGGGATAGGTTCTCGGGAGAGGGCTCAACCTAAAAACGCTTCTAATTTTAAACAAAAGAAAATAGAATCAGTGTTATATGAGGTTATATAAAATAGGATCAATGGCGTATCTAGAGTATGAGGGGCGCTATTGCAGTAAGGAGATAGCCAATTGGGGCAAGTTTCTTAATCGCC
>JBCCZF010000361.1:0-4217 GCA_039188035.1 Bacteroidota bacterium
ATAATTATCATTTTACGATTGATCGGAAAGGCCAAAGATGGGCTTTTGCTAAAAGTCAAAGAATTTTTGGATGGAATGCTCCAAGGTGTAGGCAGCATATTAAAAATGAAGGATAAATGGCCTTTTATACTTCATACACTATTTATATGGGCCTGTTATGTGGGCATGTTCTGGGCCATAAAATTTGCCATTCCCCAAACCGCGAGCTTGGGATTGTCCGAACTTTTGGTTGCATTCGTAGCCGGGGCCTTCGCCATGATGGTTTTCCCAGGTGGATTGGGGGGATACCCCGTATTTGTCAGTGCCGCATTGGCATTATACGGTATCTCATCCAATTCCGGGGATGCATTTGGGTGGATTATGTGGATTTCCCAGACCCTAATGGTGGTGGTCTTTGGAACAATATCTTTTCTGGTATTACCGTTATGGAACAGAAACAGATAGGCAAATCCTACCCTTAAAACCACCTTATGCCACGTTTATTCCATATTGTAGCCCTTCTTCTATGTTTTGGGGCAAAAGCCCAGGTTAGCCAGGAAATCTTTGAATCTTTTAAACTCCAGGAGCGCAGGGATGTATCCTACTATTTCCCGGAAACCTATTCCGAAGAGTATAGTTATCCCTTGATATTGGTACTGGACGGGGACTATCTTTTTGAACAAGCCGTGGCCACAGCCAAGTTCTACAGTAGGTTTCAAGGTATGCCAGAGGCCATTGTTGTGGGGATACATCAGAGCAAAGACGATTTGCGCTGGGAAGATTGTGCCTACAACGAAGAGGATGGCCTGCCTACCGAAAAGGGAAAAAAGTTCTTCGAATTTCTGGGGATGGAACTTATTCCCTATTTGGATCTGAATTACAGCACCGCCCCCTTTAAAATGATCATCGGGTATGACATTACCGGGAACTTCCCGAACTATTGGCTTTTCAAGGAGCGTTCCATGTTCAATGCCTACATCAGCATTTCGCCCGAATTGGCCCCTGAGATGAAAAATCGCGTTCCCCAGCGTATCGAAAATATCGATCAAACCATCTTTTACCATCTTATTACAGAAGGGAATCCTGACGAAGGTGTAGTACAGTTGGACAAGGCCCTAGCTGGAATAGATAAGGATTCCTTCCACTACTTTTACGATGAGTATCCCATGGCCAATGAGGTCTCGGTGGCCACCTATGGCCTTGGAAAAGCCTGGGACCGCACGTTTACGATCTTTAAGCCCATTAGTCCTGCGGAATACAAACAAAAAATACTTATTTCCGAAGATCCGGTATATACCTATTTGGAAAATAAATATGCCATGATAGAAGATCTCTTTGGGTTTACAAAGCCCGTGGAACTCAACGACATTATGGCCATTTATGCCGCAACACGAAAAAAAGAGGATTTGGAATCCCTAAAATCCTTGTCCGATCTTTGCAAAAAGGAATTCCCGGAAAGCATGTTGGGTTTTTACTTTGAGGGCGAATACTACGAGCAACTGGGCGAGCCCAAAAAAGCATTGCGCTCCTTTGAAAAGGCCTTTGGCATGGAGGAGATCGATTTTCTCACCAAGGAAATGGCCCTCGAAAAAATGGATGCCTTAAAGGCCGATTTTGGGTATTAGACCTGCTTATTGCCCGCATTCCGGCCATTTTCATAGGTTTTCAAGATAACGCTGGGTTCAGCAAAATTTACGAGTTCCAAACGTGTAGACCTATCCATTAACAAAAGTGAAACGGGGCAAGCCATGTATCTGGAGAACCTGTTAAGCAACACTGAAGAAAAGGATTATGGGTTCATCATTTCGTGGTATATAGGGGTTTTGACAGCTTTTGGGAGACTTTTCCGAGGATTTAAAGATCTAGGCCAATTGTGGAGGGACACGGGTTTATTGGATGAAAATGGCAATCAACGATTGGCCAGGCCCACTTGGAATACGTATTTGAATAAGTGACGGTTTGATATCCTGGTAAAAACAATGCGATAAAAGCCATAGTCCAATACCCCGACCACCGCCCAGTACCGTTAGTATCTCAGGGGGCACAAGCTTGGGTCGTTGGTGTAGATTTTGCGAACTCGTGCCGAGTTCGTTATCTTAATCGCTCCTAAACCCTTGATATGCCAACGGATCCAAAAGGGGACAACCCGCTCCCGCCTGTACTCGAGAACACAAAAAAAACCAAAAGCATTCTGTTTGTAATCGTAGCGGCGCTATGTACCATCCATGGAACCTTTGCCCTAAAGTCGGATATGGAAACCATAAAAAGGCGGGTTGTCCAAAAAATCATGGACAAAACGGTGGATGACACCCAAGTTCGCAAGTTGGTTGACAGCCAAAATGAAGACGGTACTTGGCCGGGCATAGACTATAAAGATCTTTCGCGGGAAGGATTTGCCCATCGTATCCACTATACCAATATGTTGCGCCTTGCCGAGGCCTATAGGATCAAGTCGTCCAAATTCCATAAAAAGCGGGAGGTTCTCAAGTGTATAGAACGCGCCTTGGAGCATTGGGCCCGGAACGATTATATCTGTGAAAACTGGTGGTATAACCAAATTGGCACGCCCGGCACCTTGGTAAACCTTATCCTTTTGGTGGGCAAGGAACTTCCCAAGGACCTGATACACCGGATCCAGCAGATTATTGGCCGGGCCCATAGTGATGCCCAGGGGGCAAGGCCCGGGGGCGACCGCATTAAAATTGCAAGCATCGAGGCCAAGAACATGCTGTATTTGGATAACAAGGAGCATTTTGGGAAAATCATGGGAATTATTGAGGGCGAAGTAAAACACGTGACCTGGATAGGGACGGAGTACGGGTATGGATATAGGCGCGGAGAAGGAGGCTTTGAAAACCGGACTGAGGGGGGTCGGGGAATTCAGTACGACAATAGTTTCCACCACCGTAACGATGGGGTCAACAACACCCTTTCGTATGGCCTCGGTTATGCCAATGCCTTTATTGAATGGGCTACGTACACGGCCAATACCACCTACTCGTTTTCAGAGGAAAAGATTAAGATCCTTATCGATTATTTTTTGGACGGTATTTGCAAAACGGCCGTATATGGAAAATTTCCGGATCCCGGGGCCAAAAATAGGAGCGTCAGCCGCCCGGGGACCTTAAAGGCTTACAACACGCAAATGCCCGAAGCGCTATTGGCCCTTTCAGAGTATAGGTGCCCGGAATTAAAGGAAATTGTGGCCATCCGGGAAAAGGGTATCCCACCTACTACTTCCCATGCCACCTTTTATCGACATACGGAACATTTTAGTTTTCAACGCCCCGGGTTTTTCACTTCGGTGCGTATGTATTCCAGCCGGGTCCACAATATGGAGTATCCCTACAACAGCGAAGGCTTCCTAAACCACTATAGGGGGGATGGGGCCAACCATATTTCCGTATCCGGCGACGAGTATTATGACATTTGGCCGGTGTACGATTATCAAAAAATACCCGGGACCACCGTGGTACAGCAAGTGGAAATGCCGCCGAGGAAACAGGTGAGAACCTTGGGAATAACCGATTTTGTAGGGGCCGTGACCGACGGTAGGTACGCCGCTGTGGCCATGGACCTGAAACGCCGGTCCGACACCTTGTCCGCCCGAAAGTCCTGGTTCTTTTTTGACCAGGAATATGTTTGCCTGGGTACGGGGATTTCCACACAACAGGAGTTACCCGTATTCACCACCCTGAACCAATCCCTCTTGCGGGATACGGTAGTGCTAAAAAGCAAGGACTCCATTATAAACATCCAAAAGGGAGAAGGTGCCTATCCCGAGGTAAGCTGGGTGTTCCATGACAAGGTAGGGTATATTTTCCCCGAGCTTGACACGGTGCATCTAAAGGCAAAAGAGCAAACGGGTTCCTGGTGGCGTATTAATAATCAGACGGACTCTTCCAAGGAGGAGGTTTCCAAAGGGGTATTTTCCCTTTGGCTGGATCACGGCGTGGAACCCAAGCGTGCCTCGTATCAGTATATGGTAGTGCCCGGGACTACGGCGCACAGCTTGGAGCGGGAAAATGCAGATCGTTCCATAGCCATCTTATCCAACACCCCCAATATACAGGCCGTGCTACATAGGGAACTGGGTATTTGTCAGGTGGTTTTCTACCGGGCCGGGGAGATCCCCCTGTCGGAGAACCTGGTTTTGGGATCCGATGGCCCTGGAATGGTAATGCTCAAATTAGAAGGTTCGCAAATACACGAGATTTCCGTGGCCGATCCCAACCGGG
>JBCCZF010000362.1:0-4190 GCA_039188035.1 Bacteroidota bacterium
GATCTTCCCAAGATCCATCCCAAACATTATCCTCCGTCATGTCCTGGACGGAAAAAACCTGATGCCCGTACCGATTAAAGATTTCCAGCGAAGCATTGGTAAATGAAGCAACGTCTTGGATAACCAAAAAGTCATTGGTACCGTCGCCGTTGGGCGAAAACTGGTTAAATACAAAACCGGGATCCGCTTCTGTGCGTTCACTTACCTTCACCGTTGCCGTGTCCTCATTATTATCCGGGTTTCCATCCGCCGGGGAAGCCCGGAGTAACGTGGCCGTATTCGTAAATTCGTCCTCCAAACGTACTATACCCGTAATTTCCAGGCGTGCCTCCTGTCCCGCGGGCAAATCCGGTATTACCCAAAGACCCTCCTCCAAACTATAGGTTCCCAGGCTTTCCAAGTGGGAAGTATACATAAAACTTTCATCCGGCCCTGAAGGAAGGATATCCTGAACAACGATATTGGATATCCCGGCGTTATCCCTGGATTTGTTAGTCACTAAAATCGTAAAGGTAATCTGCTGTCCTACCAATGGAAAGATATTGGCTTCGTCACCACTGTCCCCTATTCTCGCCAGTTTGCGTATCTCCAAATCAATACCTTCTGGCAGGTCAATATTTAGGGTAATCGTAGCCGAATCATTCACGGAATTGTCGTCTACGGGAAAGGACTCCAACAACTCCGCCGTATTGGTATAGATGCCCATCGGCAGCACAGCGACGGTTACTTCCAGGGTTTCACTCGCCATGGCGCTCAATTCGGCAATGACCCATTCCCCTGTAACCTCATCATAGACTCCACTGGACGTATCGCTTTCCACATATTCAAATCCGGTTTCCAAAAGATCGCCTATGGTGATGTTACGGGCGCTCCGTACGGAAGTGTTGTTTACCGTAACGGTAAAGACCACCTGTTCCCCTACAAGAGCATCCATATTGTCCACCTCCTTGGTAATTTCCAAATCTACAGGTTCATCACAATTTGGGGTGCTGTTGGGATCACAGGGATCATCCGGATCCGAGCCATTGGCCACTTCCTCCGGATCGGAAATCCCATCACCGTCAAAGTCGCATTGTCCGTTGTCCCTACTGGGCACACAGGGGTTGTCATCCGCGGGATCTTGTTGATCTACCACCCCATCCCCATCGGCGTCCGCAGTATTGGATTCCAGGGCATCTATGGTATCATCCCCGTCCGTATTTAAAGGGTTTTCAATATCCGGGCCTACCTCGTCCCCATCGTTTATGCCATCGCCGTCCGTATCCGCATTGTTGGGATCGGTGCCCAAGGCCGCTTCCTCCCCACCCAACAATCCATCATTATCGGCATCCGTATCACAACTGCTTACCGAAATGGAGACCATTACGGACTCATTCACGCAGGGTGCCTGAGCCCCAGTGGTGGTAAAGGTAAATACATAGTCCCCGTCTGGTTGTCCCTCAAAATCAATTTCGTTTATTCCATTGGTTATCGTCCCCCCTGCGGGCTGTGAGGTAATTGTCCATTCCCCCTCGTCTTCGCCATCCAGTTGGTCCGCTAAATTCAAAAGCGTGCTTCCAAAGGCTGGGTCATTACAGGACGAACCATCGCTGGCCGTACCCGTAGAAACAGCAGGAACCATTAGAACCGTAACCTCCTGTCTTTCCGACTCACAGTCATTTGCGGAAGCCTCAACATAAAAGGTGTTTATGCCTGGAACCACAATTTCAGGCTCAAAGACAGCTCCCGTAAAAATGGGCATCCCTCCCGTGGCTTGGGTATACCAATTAAAGGCAGGAGGTTGTGCTTGACCAGGAATACTTCCCGAAGCCGACAAGGATACCGTTCCCGGACCGCAGCGTTCGGCCCCATTTACCATGTCCAATATTGGAATGGGATTTAACCGCAGTTCCACTTCCAAAAACGGACTGGAGCATTCGTTTACATCATCCCAGTAAAAACCAAAAAAGGAACCTCCATTGGTGACATTAATATCCCCGGAAGCCAAATGGGCCGATTCATCCTCTGTATCCGAAGTCCTACTCCAACGCAATTCGGTTCCCCCTGGGCCGGTTCCCGTAACAAAATTGTCCAGATTAACTACAATCGCATCCCCGCAGTATTCAGTCTCCGGAGGGGTGGCACTTAAGGCGGGCGGTGTATTCCCAGCCACACAGGGATCACATCCCGTGACACTAATGGCCACTTCTACGGCATTGGTACTGGAGGCACAGGGCCCCGTTCCCGTAACCGTATACCTATAGGTATACACTCCGGCCGCACGATTATTAAAATTAACCACACCGTTGCCATTGGGATTGGCCGTCTCCGGCCCGGAAAGATATAGCCATGTGCCCCCTAAATCCGCTCCTGTAAGGGTGTCGTCCAAATCTATGGAAGTAGGTTCCCCAAAGCCGGTTTCATTGCAACGCGCAGCATTGGTAGACGTTCCCGCAGAGGGCGTCTGCGCAAATGTCAAGGTCAATCCCGTGGATACCGGGCTAAAACAACCATTTGTTGCATCCCAGTATACGGCGTAATAGGTGTCCGAGGTGGTCACCGAAGGAGTTACGGCCAGCAGGGCTCCCGCTCCCCCTGGGTTTGGGACCGTACTCCAACGCAATTGGGAACCTGTTGGGGCGCTGCCAGCCCCTCCCACAATAAACGTGTCCAAGGCCTCGCCTGTGGAATCGCAAAAGTTCGTGGCACTCCCCCCAACAATGGTTGGGGCATCATCTCCGGCCGTACAGGGATCACAACCCGCCACGGCAATAGTGACTTCCACGGAATCCGTACTTGCGGCACAAGGGCCCGTTCCGGTTACCGTGTACCTATATACATAATCCCCATCGGGACGATTGGCAAAATTTACCACCGCACTTCCATTAGGGTTCACTACCTGTGGCCCAGAAACATACTGCCAAACGCCCCCGGTGGCCGCCCCGCTTAGGGTATCGTCCAAATCAATGGTGGTGGGTTCTCCAAAGCCAGTCTCATTACACCGTCCGGCATCCGTAGTGGTTCCCGCGGACGGGGTCTCGGCAAAGGTTAAGCTTAGGGGGGAAGTAGAGCTAAAACAAGCATTAGCCGTATGGTAATAAACCGCGTAATAGGTATCCGAAGTAGTAACCGAGGGGGCTGCAGCAAGCAAATCGGCCGTTGTCGTCGGGTTCGCCAGTAGGCTCCAGCGCAACTCAGATCCCGTAGGGGCGCTCCCGGCACCACCCACAACAAAGTCATCCAGGGCCTCTCCAGTGGAATCACAAAACGACGTGGTACTTACGGCTACAATAGTAGGTGTTGTAGCCCCTACCGGACATTCGTCGTCTTGAATAAAGATATCGACCCGATCATTGGTGCCATCGATTGGAAAGAGGGTCGTATCACTGGTATTATCCAGCCTTATGCGAACAAATTCCCCAGGATCAATATCCGTATCGTCCAAAACATCCAAGGGCAAAATAACCGTACTCTCCCCAACGAGCACGCTAATGGAAGGCGCATAGGTAGCAAAATCAACACCTTCGGTAGCTGTAGAGGCTCCTCCCACCTCAAAAAACACCACCACGGGACCTGCTGTATTATTAACCGCACCTAAATCGATAAGGTAAGATCCATCATTAGTGCCGGGTTCCGAGGCATCACCGTCCTGGACGGAAATGCTTACTAGTCCTTGATCGTTATCCCCTATGGTGGCTGTAGCACTAGGAGCTAAAGGGTTTACAGTGTAGTTTGGATCTGCAGTAAGCGTAATGGTCAAGGTTTCTGAACCTTCCACAAGACCATCATCAATAATTGTAACGGCAACATTTTCACTTGTGCCAAAACCGGCCGGGAGCAAAACACTACCCGAAACCGCTGTATAGTCCACACCAGAGCTAGCGGTACCCGTTACGGAATAAAATACAGTTACCGCCGGTGTTACGGCCAAATCGGTTTTCCCAATTGAAAAAATCACATTATCGGGAGCCCCTGGAGCCAAAACTTCACTTCCATTTTGAGCTACCTGAACGGCAACAATCTGAGCCCGCACATGGAACCCGGCCAAAAGGATACTAAATAAAAACCCATACTTCAATAGGGCATTTGCAGGTTTGGATGGGGCATCCATATTTTTCTTTTTCAATTCGTGCGCGCAATCCTTAAACGCCTTGTCCGCTTCTATGGGGGTCTTATGGATACGCCTATTTAATGCTTGGTATGGTCTACAC
>JBCCZF010000363.1:0-4185 GCA_039188035.1 Bacteroidota bacterium
CCCAAACCTATGGTGTACACCTTTATGGCGAACTCTATAGCCAATTCCGCTGCCGTGCGCGGTTCAATAAATCCCATGTTGTTTACCCCGTCCGTAAGCAGGATAATGACCTTGCTTTGGGCCTTACTCTCCTTCAGGCGGTTTACGGCCGTGGCCAGGCCCATGCCAATGGCCGTTCCATCGTTCAGCTCTCCATAGGTAATGTCGCGCAAGGCCCGTTGTACAATGGATTTATCACTGGTAATGGGGGTCTTGGTATAGCCTTCGCCGGCATAGGCCACCAAACCGATACGATCATTGGGGCGCTCGCTTATAAAATCCGAGGCCACTTCCTTTAGCGCCAAAAGACGGTTCGGCTTTAAGTCTTTGGCCAGCATACTGGAAGATACATCAATGGCCATGACAATATCGATTCCTTTAGTAGTCTTGGTACGCGTAGAGATATCCTCGATTTGTGGGCGGGCCATGGCCACGATGATAGCAGTCAAGGCCAAAAGGCGCAAAACGAAAAGTACCGGTTTCAATTTGGGTAAAAGTGCATTCCCCGAAAACCCCTGGACGCTGGAAATGCGCAAAGAGGCCACTTGCTCCCTACGTTTGTAAAAATACCAAAGCAATGCCAGTGGAAGCAGGAACAGCAACCAGAAAAACTCCGGATTCGCAAAAAAAATATCGTTAAACATCTATACCTGGGTTCGTACCTCTATGGTGCTTAAAATTTTGTCCACAATTTTCTGGGCATAGGTGTCATCGTCCTGCCAGGTGACCAGCACCTGCTGCTGAAACCCTTTTCCACCAAAACTCAGAATAGTGTATTTGCCCTTGATCAGTTCATCGGATTCGGGAACCTTAAACTTTCCACTGCCATAGGTCCGTATCCCTTTTACCCCGTTAAGGGTGGTAAATTCTTCCTCTTTGGTGGTAATATTTTTTGCACCGTTTTTTTCAAAATTGGCCAATAATTGTTCAATGGTCTTTTCAAATTCCGGTTCGGCGGGCTGAGCAAAGGTGGTGGAGGTAACGGCTACCGTAAACAAGGCTTTTGGATTCCGATACCCAAAGGTCTGTAATTCCTTGATCTGAGCCTTGGCATCGGGCGGAATCGTTACTTTTTGACGCAACAGTACCTCCGGCGTCTCCAATTGAATGGGGGGACTACCGTAAAAGCTGGAAACCCACTCCCCCTCCAACAACGTTTTGGAGGGGTTAAAGGTTATTGTGTCCCAGACGCGTTTTGGGCCGTGACGTACCGTAAGGGCCGCTAGGGCAAACACTAGGGCCCCAATGGCGATGCCCCCTGCCAAAATCCACTTTTTACGTTGCTGTTTTCGCGCCAGTTCCTCTTGGTACTCTGCCTGCTGCATCAACTCCTCTTCTGTAGGTTCCGGAAGGGCCTCATGGGTCTTTGTCACTATTTGCTCAATGGACTTACGGTCCTGTTCGGCCACTGAGGTAGGCGGTTTGGAACGTGCAAATTTAACCAGGTCGGCGGTCTGTAGAATTTGTTTAAACTGGGTAAGGGTTCCCTTGTCCAATTCCAGTTCCCCGGCGTCCTTAAGGAGTTCAAGTTTTGTGATAAGTTCGTCCGTGGTGCTTTCCAAGGCACTTACGTTTACGTCTTCCTCAAGATAGGACCGGACAATGTTCGTGAGTTCGGAATAGTACTGTTTATACTCATCCTGAATCAGATATTTGGAATTCTCCAATCGTTTTAATTCCAACAAGGCCCGGTCATAGGGAGGGAGTAAGGCCTCCTTTTCGGCTTCTGTCAGTGGTTTTTTTCGAAATACGAACCAATACAGTAATCCTCCTAAAAGGGCCAGGACTCCAAGGGTCCAGAGCAGTATCCTCCACAGTTTGGAATAGCTCTTTTCCACATCCATAAGCGCCTTAATGTCATATAATTTCTGGGCGAGGGTATCCACGGGAACTGTGGCCACCTCAACACGGAGCGAATCGGTAAAATAGCCCTTGCCGTTAATTTCTATACGCTGTTGCGGAAGTTTGTAGGAGCCGGAATCAAATTGGGTCAGCGCATAGATCTTTTGAAGGGTAAAACGATCTTTTTTTCGGGTGGTATCCGTTTTAAGGGCCTCCACGGTCTCCAAGGGGGAAAAGGTTTGCCCTTCCGGGAAAATAACCTGTGCCGTACTATCTACCTCCACCGTTACCGTAAATTGGATTTGTTCCCCGATTTTGATAAAAGTGGTGTCCACCTGGGATTCCACGGTAGGGCCGGTCTGGGCATTTCCCGCCAAGGACCAAAATACAAGGGACACAAATAGGATACGATTTGGCAACCCGATAGTCGCAAAACCTTGACCCTTAAACCTTGACCCTCGACCCTGTATCATCCCCTCCGTTTGAAGTAGCCCAATAATTTTTTCACATAACTTTCGTCCACGCGGCAACTTAGGACACCACAACCCGATTTGGTAAAGGTATCCTTGAAATAATCCACCCGCTGCCGATGATAGTTGCTGTAGGCGGAACGGACTTTTTTGGATTGGGTGTTCACCAATACGGTGGTGCCGGATTCCGCATCCAACATTTGTACCATGCCCAGATTGGGAATTTCCTCTTCCCTTCGGTCATAAACCCGTATCCCCGTTACATCGTGCTTATTGCCGGTAATTTTTAGGGTACGTTCGTAATTCTGGGCCATAAAGTCCGATAGGACAAAGACTATGGCTTTTTTCTTTAGTACGTTCGAGAGATATTTCAAGGCTTCCGCAAGATCGGTGCGATTGCTTTTGGGCGTAAACTCCAGTAATTCTCGGATGATGCGGAGCACATGGCTTTTCCCTTTTTTTGGGGGAATAAAAAGTTCAACCTCGTCCGAGAAAAGAATAAGGCCCGCCTTGTCATTGTTCTGTAATGCGGAAAAGGCCAGGGTGGCCGATATCTCCGTAACAATTTCCTTTTTAAACTGATTTGTGGACCCGAAGAGTTCCGAGCCGCTCACATCCACCACAAGCATCATAGTAAGCTCCCGTTCCTCCTCAAAAACCTTTACGTAAGGCTCGTTATAGCGGGCGGTCACATTCCAATCAATACTACGAACGTCGTCCCCAAACTGATACTGGCGTACCTCACTAAAGGTCATCCCCCGGCCTTTAAAGGTAGAGTGGTACTCCCCGCCAAAAATATGATCGGAAAGACGCCGGGTCTTTATCTCTATCTTACGAACCTTTTTAAGTAATTCCTTGGTATCCATTTTTCCAGTTAGCGGTATTCATTGACCGTGGGCAGTAAGATAGTTAAGGGAATATATTGTATTCACGGATGTTGCGGAATACGGCCAACTGCAACTGCCGGTTGCGACTAGGCTATGGTACTTCGATTTCGTTTACGATCTGATTGATGATTTCCTCGGAAGTGATGTTTTCTGCCTCGGCCTCATAGGTAATGCCGATACGATGTCGTAGGACATCATGGACCACTGCACGGACATCCTCCGGAACCACATACCCCCTTCGCTTTATAAAGGCAAAACACTTGGCGGCATTTCCGAGGTTGATGCTTCCCCTGGGCGAAGCCCCAAAGCTGATGAGCGGTTTTAGCTTTTCCAGATTGTATTTTTCGGGATAACGTGTGGCAAATACGATATCCAGGATATAACGCTCTATCTTTTCGTCCATATACACTTCACGGACGGCCTTTTGGGCACTGAGGATTTGTTTTAAGGTTACCACGGCATTGACCTGGTCATAGGCACCGGCCAAGTTTTGGCGCATGATCAACTGTTCCTCGTTCATCTTGGGATAGTCAATTACCGTTTTAAGCATAAAACGGTCTACCTGTGCCTCCGGTAACGGATATGTACCTTCCTGCTCCACGGGATTCTGTGTGGCCATGACCAAAAACGGTTTGTCCAGGATAAAGGTCTCGTCCCCAATGGTCACCTGTTTTTCCTGCATGGCTTCCAACAAGGCGGATTGCACCTTGGCAGGGGCACGGTTAATTTCGTCCGCAAGCACAAAATTGGCGAAAATGGGCCCCTTCTTTATTGAAAAATCATTTTCCTTGATGTTGTATATCAAGGTGCCCACCACGTCCGCAGGAAGTAGATCGGGGGTAAACTGGATACGACTAAAACTGCCTTTTACAGCCTTGGACAAAGTGTTGATGGCCAGAGTTTTTGCAAGTCCAGGGACCCCTTCCAACAGAATGTGCCCCTGTCCC
>JBCCZF010000364.1:0-4168 GCA_039188035.1 Bacteroidota bacterium
GGGCGGGTCATGTTGTCCTTTACCTTGTCAAAAACATAGTCTATAACCTGTTTATGCCGCATTTTGGAACGCACGGCACTTCCCGCGGAGGGGGAGGCATAAAAACGTCTGGAGGCCACCCGAAGCTGTCCGGCCAAGGGGAAATGCATGAGCAAATGGCTCCATGCCCCCATATTCCTGGGTTCTTCCTGGGCCCACACCACATCATCGGCATTTTTGTACTTGGCCATGACCTCCTTCATTTGATCCACAGGCAGGGGAAACAGTTGTTCCAAACGGACTAGGGCCACATCGGCCCTTTCTTGCTTCTCCTTTTCGGCCAACAAATCGTAATAGAACTTCCCGGTACAAAATACGAGGCTTTTCACCTTTTTTATATCTGCGGTCGCATCGTCCAAAATCTCCTTAAAACTTCCCTTGGCCAATTCTTCCTTGGTAGATACGGCCCTGGGATGCCTTAACAAGCTTTTCGGGGTAAAGACAATGAGGGGTTTGCGAAACCCAGCCTTCATCTGTCGCCTAAGAACATGGAACATCTGTGCCGGCGTGGTTACATCGGCCACATACATATTGTCCCGGGCACATAACTGGAGATAGCGCTCCATCCGCGCCGAGGAGTGCTCCGCTCCCTGGCCTTCATAGCCGTGTGGCAACAACAGGACCAAACCGTTCTGTAATTTCCACTTGTCCTCCGCGGCGGAAATATACTGATCGATCATAATTTGGGCCCCATTGCTAAAATCCCCAAACTGCGCCTCCCAAATGGTTAGGGTATTGGGGCTGGCCATGGCATAGCCATAATCAAAACCCACAACCCCATATTCGGAGAGCAGCGAGTTGTATATCTGGAACCTGCCCTGGCTTTTGGATATGTGGTTCAGCAATAGCACCTCTTCCTCGCTCTCCTCTACCTTCATCACCGCATGGCGATGTGAGAAAGTACCCCTTTCCACATCCTGGCCGGACATGCGTACGTCAAAACCCTCCTCTAGCAAGGTCCCATAGGCCAATAGTTCGCCCATGGCCCAATCCAGGGTATTGGTCTCAAAGAACATTTTCTTTCGATCCCCTACTAAGCGTTCCACCTTGCGCAGAAACTTTTTGCCCTGGGGCAACTCCGTAAGGATCTTCGCCACGGCGGTCAATTTCTTCACATCTACGGTAGTATCCACGGTATCCATCATCTCCCACTCCCGGACATGGGCAAAACCCTTCCACCGATCCGCCATAAATGGGGTGATCACGGTCTTGTCCTCTTTTCGGGAATCCTCAAGTTCCTCTTCCAAGGAGGCTTTATACTCGGCCTCCAATTGCTTCACATGCCCCTCCTTGATGATGCCTTCGGCCAACAAGCGCCCCGCGTAGATATCCCTTGGATTTTTGTGCTTTGCAATGGCCTTGTAGAGTTTGGGCTGGGTAAAACGGGGCTCATCGCCCTCATTATGCCCGTATTTCCGATACCCCAACAAATCCAGGAATACGTCGCGATTAAAGTGCATGCGATACTCCAGGGCGAACAAAGCCGCGTGTACAACAGCTTCCGCGTCATCCGCGTTTACATGAAGTACCGGACATAGGGTTACCTTTCCTACATCGGTACAATAGGTAGATGACCTGCCATCCAAATAATTGGTGGTAAACCCTATCTGGTTATTGACCACTATATGAATCGTCCCGTTCGTGCGATAGCCATCCAATTGGGCCATTTGTACCAGCTCATAGGCAATGCCCTGCCCGGCAATGGCAGCATCGCCGTGGACTATTATGGGCAGCACCTTGGAGAAATCCCCAGGGTGGTCGCTGTCCTGTTTGGCACGGGTAATTCCTTGGACCACCGAGCCCACGGTCTCCAAATGGGAGGGGTTGGGCGCAATATTCATTTTAATGCGGTTCCCGTTATCGGTCTTGCGCTCCGAGGTCCACCCCAAGTGGTATTTTACGTCCCCATCAAAGATTTCCTGTTCATAGTCCTTGCCATCGAACTCGCTAAAAATATCCTTGGCCGATTTTCCAAAAATATTGGTAAGTACATTCAGGCGACCGCGATGGGCCATGCCCATCACAAACTGTTCTACCCCCATAGCCGCGGCCCGTTCCACAATAGCGTCCAGCGCGGGAATCAAACTTTCATTGCCTTCAAGGGAAAATCGTTTTTGCCCCACATACTTGGTATGCAAGAAGGATTCGAAGGCTACCGCCTGATTTAGCTTCCTAAGAATATGTTTTTTTTGCCCGGGAGGGAATTGGGGGTGATTGGAATTTATATTGATCCAGTTTTGGATCCATTCAATACGCTCGGGCTTTCGGATGTACATGTACTCCACTCCGATGGCATCACAATAAATACTCTGCAAATGCTCCAATATTTCCCTCAGCGACTTCCTTCCAATCCCAAGGATATCCCCCGCATTGAATTCCATGTCCAAATCGGTCTGGGAAAGTCCAAAATTCTCAATATCCAAGGTAGGCACATACTTTCTGCGTTCCCGCACCGGATTGGTCTTGGTAAACAAATGCCCCCTACTGCGATACGCATTTATGAGCTTCACCACCTGAAACTCTTTTTGAAGGGATTCCGGGACGGCCAAGGCCTGGCCATTGTCCAAAACCATGGTTCCGTTAGAGGCCTCCAGGTCCAGCTCGTCAAGGGCGCTTTCCGTACCAAAATCAAAACCCTGAAAAAATGCCCGCCAACTGGGCTCCACACTATCCGGATGCTGCCTGTACTTGTCATAGAGCTCGGAAAAAAAGGAGGTATGTGCGGTGTTCAAGAAGGAATACTTATCCATAAAATAGACCAGATCGATTAAGAATCAGTGGATTTCACCAGCCGTATTGGAAACCGCGCCTACTTTTTCCATAATTGGGAAACCGCCAAAAAAGACGAAAGGAAGGCTTAATCCGAAAAAGCTTGGACAAATCCACCGTTAAAAGATTGTCCAAAAATACAACATTTAACACATCTGGGCGTATCTTGCCGGGGTATTCGGAAAAAATTAAGAATGAAGATACCAATACCCCAAATTGTACTGACCCTTGTTCTTTGTGTTTTGGGCAGTTCGGCGATTCTTGCCCAGAATCCAGTGGGGCAATCCCGTTCCCCGTTCTGGGATAATGTACGTTTTGGAGGCGGACTTGGATTGGGTTTTACCAATGGCGGCTTTAACGGTTCACTTTCCCCAACGGCCATCTATCAGGTTAATCCCCAATTTGCCGCAGGTACCAGCCTTATTTTCAATTATGCCAAGTTTAACGACGATAAACTATTGGCTTATGGAGGCAGTCTCATATCCCTTTTCAATCCCATCCCGGCCATTCAACTTTCCGCCGAATTTGAACAGTTGCGTATCCATAGGACGTTTGATGACGGAACAATGCGATTGGAAGATAACTACTGGCTACCGGCACTTTTCCTAGGAGCGGGGTATACCCAGGGCAATGTTACAGTGGGTCTTCGTTATGATGTGCTTTTTGACAACCAGGACAGTATTTATGCTGATGCCCTAATGCCTTTTGTGCGGGTGTTTTTTTGATGGAGCCCTGTCAGGTTTTCAAAAGCTTACAGGTATCGTTGCATGGCTCGGCCGTATCCGACAGAAAACAATGTTGGAACATTTCCAATATCAAAACCTTGAAGAGTCAAATTTACGTCTCAAACGTAAATTCAACACTTAAAATCAAGGGGGCAACGTACAACATCAAACATATAGATTGCAATAGAATCGAACTTGATCATATGTGCTCAGAAAAACTAAAATCCTGCATCCCAAATTGAGTAGGCCCTGGTTTTTAACACATCATCGAATTTTAGCTTTTTTTAAGATACGGAATAGGTCTTTTCTTGCGTTTGGGACGTAGTTTCGCAAAAAAATTGCAGTCCCTGTGTTAGTCGACCTGATCATTGCCATGTTATGGAGTCTTTCTCCCTTTGGAGAGGCCAAAGTGGGTATTCCCTATGGCCTGCTGAGCGGCCTAGACAAATATGTGGTGTTTATTGCCTGTTTTTTGGCCAATGTACTGGTATTTCCCTTGATGCTCTTTTTTCTGGATCGTATAAACGGATTCCTATTGCGCTGGCACCCTTACAAAAAAGCGGCCCTTTATGTAGCCCGAAGGGCCAAGCTGGGGTCTGCACAAAAAATCCATAAATACGGTTTTTGGGGGTTGA
>JBCCZF010000365.1:0-4159 GCA_039188035.1 Bacteroidota bacterium
AAAAAATTTTCAGACGGCGGTGCAGGTGCGTAATCATGAGTGCGCTAAATTAGAGAGATACAAACGTATAACTATTTTTACAGTTAAACAACTATAAAAATAGTTTTTAAACTATGAGCATAGTTGTTTTTTTGATAAGTGCCCTGTTTTCCGATCATACCGGTAGGTTATTTTTGCTCTATATTTGCCCAAAATTAGCGCATGTCAAATGCTGTTTTTATTGTATTGGGTCTAGTATTATTGGTAGCCGGGGGTAACTGGTTGCTAAAATCGGCCGTTGCACTTTCCCTTCAGCTGAATATTTCCCGGATTATTATTGGGATGACGGTGGTTTCCTTTGCCACCTCCGCCCCAGAACTTATTGTAAGCGTAAACGCGGCCCTAAACGGATTTCCGGATTTGGCCTTGGGCAATGTGGTGGGATCCAATATTGCCAATTTGGGACTGGTGTTGTCCATTATAATCATTTTGGGCAGTATTGGGGTGCGAAAAAGTTTCTACCTTACGGATTGGCCGGTAATGATGGCCGCCTCGCTGTTGTTCTTTGGGTGTATTTATTTTGATGAGGAATTACAGCGTTACGAGGGAGGTATCATGCTCCTCTTCCTGTTTTTGTTCCTCGTATATCTCCTCCGTTTTCAAAAGACCGCCGTGGAGGAGGAGGTTGAGGATTCCGAAGAGCCCGTGCCATTGTACAGGGCGGTGCTTCTTTTGGGCCTTGGAGGGGCGGCCCTTTGGGGAGGTTCGGAACTTTTGGTCAAGGGGGCCGTGGGCTTGGCCACCAACTTTGGGGTAAGCGAGCGGATCATTGGTATTACCGTGGTATCCATAGGAACCAGCATTCCGGAACTGGCCGCCTCTATTATTGCGGTAATCAAGAAGGAAAAAGCGATTTCCGTAGGCAATCTTATAGGATCCAACATTTTTAATATTCTAGCTGTTTTAGGGATTACTTCCATGATTGCTCCCATCCGGGTCGTAGATCAGGGGCTTTTAGAAAGCGATATTTTCTGGATGTTGGGGATTTCTTTTTTGATTTTACCCCTGGTCTTTATGCCCAAGAGGCTTCGACTAGGCTGGCGGGATGGCGTAATACTCCTTTTCGTTTACGTAGTGTTTGTGTACCTTACTGTTGCATAGGTCTGTATTGCAATGCTTTGTAGCCCAGGAACTGTTTTTAAAAAGGGTTCCGGCGTTATTTTTTCCTATTTATGCGTTACATAGCGCAAGCTATGAACGGGATGTAGCGTGGCCCGCCCACCGGAAGAGTAGGAAATTCCGTGTTTCAAAACGGTTGGCGTATAATTTGGAAGGTATTTTACCTTATATTATGGGATAAGACTATTTTTCCGCGCCATGAAGCCCTTATACTATTTTACGCTTTGTTTGTTTCTTTTTCTGAATGGGTTACAGGCCCAGCAGGAATTTGTTCGGGGTAGGGTTCTGGATTCTGGGAACGGGGAACCCGTAATCTTTGCCACGGTTCGGATAAAAGGCAAGGCAATAGGGGTGATTACCAACCGAGAGGGGGATTTTCGAGTTCCGATGAAATTTAGGGAAAGTAGCGATACCCTGGCCATTTCCAGTATGGGATATCAAAAACGGGAAGTCCCTATCCCCGATCTTTCCCTTAGCGATATCAGCGTAATTTGGATGCAACCAGGGGTGCTGGACCTGGATGAGGCGGTGGTAACGGCCAAAGGGAAACGAAGGATGTCCGCCAGGGGTATCGTGCGCAGGGCCATACGGGCTATTCCCCAGAATTATCCGAAACATACCTTTTCCACGATCGGGTACTACAGGGATTATCAATATGACAAAGGGAAATACGTAAACCTAAATGAGGCTATCTTGGAGGTTTTTGATAGGGGTTTTGATGAAATGGACAACCCTACCACAAAGATCCGTATCTATGAACATAAGCAAAATTCCCGCTTTAAAAGGGATAGCTTGGCGGCCGACCGCTACGATTATAAGAATCATTCCAAAGTCATAGAAAATGCCTTTTTACCGGCCAACGGCGGCAATGAATTTGTAATTCTGAGTATACACGATGCTATTAGGAATTATCGCACCAACGCCTACGATTTTGTGAATAACATGGAGAAGGGCGATTTACTGGAGAACCATTCCTTTAAGCGGGGTAAGGATGTCTACCTGGGTGATGAAAGCCTGTATGTGATCGGCTGTAGCAAAAACAACAAGGACTACACGGCCCTAGGCAAGTTATTTATTGCCAAAGGCGATTTTGGTATCCATAAACTCGAATATTCCGTTTACGATCATCGTTCAAAGAAGAATACGCCCGGAATGGGGGTAAACGACACCTTGGGGAAGTTGGTTTTTGAAGTAAAGACGGAATACAAAAGCGGGCCGGACAACATTTTATATTTAAACTATATCTCTTTTCACAATACCTTTCTACTGGCCATACCGCCTAAATTTGTGGTTAGCGAGGTTGGGGTAAACGTCCGAGGGGCAGCCTTAAACATCTATTTTAATAACCCGGTACAAATGGATTCCCATGCCGAGGACAGGAAGAATTATACTATCCGTTTTCAAGGCAAAAGGATAAAGGTCAAGGAAGTCCGGATTGTAAACGATACCTTAAGCCGAGTACATTTAGACATGAAACCAAAAGACTTGAACGCCATGATTAAGGAAATGGATGCCTTGGACAGGCGGGGAGGTCAAATAAATACGCTTTTGCAGGTACATGTGAAAGACATCCACGATGTTAATGGTAATCTTGTGAATGAATGGACTTCTAAAGCGTATGATCAGTTTCGGGAGTATTTTGTACAGAAGAACATATACTTTGCGCAAATACCAACGGACGGCCCGTTTATGGATAAGCGACGTCCCATTTTTGAGGATCAACCCGTTCAAAAGCCGGATGACTTTTTGGATTATTGGATGAATACTCCTCTAAAAACGATGAAAAACTAAAAAAGCGCACCGAAATTTCGGTGCGCGTTCCCAGGTATTAAAACTATCTATTAATCCAATATCGAATGCTAAATTGCCTGGTGGTTCTAAACCTTAGCTGATTTAACGGTCTTGATAATCACACTGGCAATTTTGTAGGGATCCCCATTAGAAGCGGGTCTTCGATCTTCCAGCCATCCTTTCCATCCTTTTTCAACGGTAGCCAACGGTATGCGGATTGAAGCGCCGCGATCGGAAACGCCATAGCTAAACTCGGTTATTGATTGGGTTTCGTGCTCGCCGGTCAAACGTTGGTCGTTGAACTCTCCATAGACGGCGATATGTTCCTCCACAACAGGGCGGAAGGCCTCACAAATTTGTTCGTAGACTTCTTTGGATCCAGAGGTCCGCAATGTAGTATTGGAGAAGTTGGCGTGCATGCCGGAACCGTTCCAGTCCATATCCTTGCCCAGCGGTTTGGGGTGGTACTCGATATAGTAACCGTATTTTTCCGTTAGCCTTTGTAATAGATAGCGGGCTATCCAGATTTCATCCCCTGCTTTTTTGGCTCCTTTGGCGAACAATTGAAATTCCCATTGTCCACAGGCCACTTCTTGGTTTATTCCCTCGAAATTAAGACCGGCGGCGATACATAGATCGGCATGCTCCTCTACCAAATGCCTTCCATGGGTGTTTTTCCCCCCTACTGAGCAATAGTACATGCCTTGGGGTGCGGGATACCCGCCAACGGGGAAGCCCAAGGGCATGCCGGTTTCGTTATCGTAAATAAAGTACTCTTGTTCAAAACCAAACCAGAAATCGTCATCTTCATCGTCTATGGTGGCCCTTCCATTCGATTCGTGCGGGGTGCCATCGGCGTTCATAACTTCGGTCATCACCAAGTAGCCATCTTTGCGATCGGGATCGGGGTAAATGGCTACAGGTACCAGGAGACAGTCAGACGAACCTCCTTCGGCCTGTCTGGTGGAGGAACCATCAAATGACCAATTTCCAATTTCCTCAAGAGTTCCCTTAAAATTTTCATGTTCTTCTACCTTGGTCTTGCTTCTCAGGTTTTGCGTGGGAAAGTAACCATCTAGCCAAAGGTATTCCAGTTTAATCTTACTCATAACTTCTTGGTTGTTAAATTTACAATTTCAGACGAACAAAAATAATTTTTTTAGCGACATTACCGAATTGAAGAGGGGTTATTTGGCTTTTTTGTAAAAAA
>JBCCZF010000366.1:0-4139 GCA_039188035.1 Bacteroidota bacterium
AGACCTTGGACCATATCCCCGTAAAACGTCTTTAGTTTTTCCTTTTTCTGGTTTTCCTGAATAAGGGTCAGGGCTTCCTTTAGGTGGATACCCGCCTTGAGGAGTACCCCTAGCTCGGAATAGAAATCCTCCTTCTTTTTGTTGCCGAAGGCCTTGCCAAAAAAGGTGACTTCCTTTTGTAAAATCTCGGACAGCCAATCTTTTTTGGGATCGGTGTTTTCCGAGGTCAGGCTATGTTCCAATTTAAATCCCATATCATTGGTTTAGGTAGGTGTCCGCTGTATTTTCCTTATAGACAAAAAGGGCTCGTTCCCCTAGGGCCGGTCCCATTTGTAGTTCCAGGGCATCGACCTGCCCGGAAATGACATCCCTAGTGCCAAAATAGCATTTTTTGGATTTTAAAGGGATATAAAAAGTATCGGTTTCAGAAACCGGTCGATCTCCGCTTAAATCGTAAAGTTTGGTCTCCAATTCATTGCCCAGGTGCAGATATTCCTTTTGGGCATCCCATTGGATATCGGTGTAGCGGTTAAAATCGATCCAGAGGGCTTTGCGCAGCCGATCGGCTTCGGATTTGGCCCGGTATACCGTTGCGATTCCACCCATCTGTTTTTGCACCAGCCCCAAAACCGAAAACGCCATACCAACGACCATGGAAGTAATCAAAAGGACTACCACCATTTCCTGTACGGTAAATGCCTTTATTTTAGCGATCTTAGTCCACATGGGTTAGGTTTTCCGTTAGGGTCTTTCCCGTTTCTATATGCGCTGCTATAAGTACGGCCCAACCGGATGCCGCCCCGCTTGCCGGGGCAATCGTAATTTGCCAGGGGCCAAAATCCTCCCAATAGGGGAGGACGAGTGCCCCATTTTTGTATTGATACTCCAAAACATGTATTCGTTCCCGCAAGGCTTCCCTTCGGTCATGCCCCTTGCCTTTCAGGAGATTGTTCAAGACCATGCTGGACACCATAAAAATAATGACGATCAAAACCGTGGCCACCAAGGTCTCCATTAAGGTAGAAGCCGTTATCCGCTTTTTTAATACAGCCATTTCATGACTTTTTTGTTAGCTTCCCTACCGGCCATCAACAACCCTACATAGGCCGGGGCGAGGTTTTCACCGTTGATGTGTCCGTTGTACAAATGGTTTTGGTATATATTGCCCTTTTCCAGGGCGATAAACGAATCGGTAGTTACACTGCCGCTTACCCGCCCCTTAAGTTCCAGGTTTTTGCTACAGTACACTTCGCCCAAAACCATGGCGTTTTCGGCAATGCGTATTTGGGGCGTATATTGGGATTCCTCGGTATTCTCCAGAACCATAAGGACTCCTCGAAGTTCCGTTCCGGAATCCATCTGGATTATAGGGACACGGCTTCCATAAGGGTTGCCTTGGCCATTAGGGCCGGAACCGGGGATTTCCCTCTTTTTCACGACAAGGGCCGAGGGATAGGCCAACTGGCATCCTTTACCCACCGAGATGGATTTGGTGGCCAAGGCCTGGAAATACCCTTTTACCTGGTCCTTAATAATAATTTCCGGGGCCAAAAGAATAATGTCCCGCAGTTGGGCCGTTGATTCTACGATTATCTTATGTGAGGCCGAAACCACGATATTACCGGACAAGGCCGTTTGTTGTAACCGTATTACCCGATCCCGAAAGATTAGGGTAGGGGAGCTAAAGGAATTGCCCACTTCCCCTTTAGGGATACGGGAGAGCACTTCCCCTTCGGGAACAAAGCCACCCGTGCAAAGACGTTCGATCTGTGCCTTGAGCTCTGGGCTGGGCTGGGGCAGTACGGCCGTACTTTTTTTACGTTGCCCAAAAAGCAAACGGGAACCATTGTACGAATGGCCGTGGATGTTGCCCATCCGTAGCCCCTGTTCCGGAAGATAGGCCGTTCCTGTTACGCGGGCATTGCCCGCCAAGATTACGGGGCGTTGTCTGTCCCGGATGTACAGCGCTGGAAATTCCTGGATTTCCCGGGCACCCACCAAAGCGGTCTTATGGTATTGGGTGTTCCCATGGGCCGTACGAATGGTCCTTTTTTCGAAAATGCCCCAAAACTCCCGCCGTACTTGCACGGAAATTCCGGGAATATCCTGGTCTTGGAGATCCAGGGAACCGTTAAGGGGAACGTCCTCTCCTAGGGAGGTCGCGAAACCGTAATTGGCTTTTTTGATCAAATGCAAAAGAACATCCGTCTTTTTTTCAAAGTGGTTGTGGGTGTGGGCCAATAACAGAAAGGCCATCAGAAGGATGGCGATCAATGCCCCTATAAAGAGCACAAACTGCAGGGCCCCGGCCCTTGTTTTGGATATCCACCTCATTGGGACAAGGTTATGGTTCGTGTAGTACCCCTACAACGTACTTTTACTTGCTGTTTGCTGCCCTGTATCAGTTTTACCGAGTCGGAAACTGCATTTAAGGTCATCATATGCTGTTTGCCCTCAATGGTCACAAAGAAAACCTCCGGGGAGGCCTCTTCATTGGCGACAAAACCGGTATAACGGATCTGCTTTGGGGGTGCTTTTTTTTGTATCGGTTTGGGTCGGGTCTTCCTTTTTGGTTTTGGACCGGATATGGTGCCCAGAAAGGGGTCGCGATAGTTGGCCAGGATGGAAAACGTATCCTTTTCCTTTAAGGGCTTGGGCACAAAGGTTTCCCGAGCGTTCATATCCGGCCCATCCGCGGGTTCCGGGTTTGCGGCCTTTACCAGTTTAAAACCAATAAGGCCCCATATTCCCAGGACCGCCGCCAGTAACACATATGTTTTTTGATTCTTTTTCATCCTGTGTAAGGTAGGGTTGGCCTAGGCTTCCCTATTCTTCGGTTGTGGGCGTTTCCGTTGGAGGGGAATCCGGGGCGTTCACGGTAAAGGCACTGCTGGAAAATGGGGTGCCGTAGGCACTGTTCACGCCTTTTACCCGCCATTCGTAATCCCCATTGGTCAAGGCCTGTACGGCCTTGGTGCCCGCAAACGTACTGTCCAGTACAATAATACTGTCCAGTAGCACTTGGGCGGCTTCCGTAAAATTGGGGGTGGCCACCTGGATCCAATAGGCGTCCACATCGGCAATACCGTTCCAGGTAAAGTTTACCTCGCTTTGTTGTACCACGGTATTGTCCAAGGGCGCCACCAGCAGTACCTCCTCGTTTGAAATGTCCGGGACTTCCAGGATATCCTCACAGGAAGGCCATAGGCCTATAGCCAGAAGCCATACCATAAAGTGTCTTATCTTTTTCATGCGTTTACGATTAGGTCAAGACATTGATTTTCAAAGATTTTCTTAGGCTCAAATATTTCGATTGCCCTAATAAAACCCTCCATGAGGGTTTCATAAGCGTAGGTGGGATTTGGATTTGTCCAATTTGTGGGCCCTTTGTTCCGTATGTTTGGGACAGGCCTGTCCATAGTCCGTTAGGGTGGCTACCCGCTTTTTTCCAAACCGGTCCGCGGCCCAGCAAAACCCCAAGGTCTTATAATCGAATACGGCCATTTGGGACAGGTGTATTTCCTTGGCCTCCTGGCGTTTGCCTATTTGGAGTACCAGTGCCCCGTGGGCATCGTTGGCTAAAAAAATAGGGGTCTCACCCGTGAGCCATTCCCATTGTTGGGCACTGGGCATAAGGGCTACTTCATAGACCAGGCGGTATCCGGGATCCCGTTCCAGATAATGGCGTACCTCCCGGTTTTCGGGCCGGTTCAGGGCCGTGCCCAGGGCAATTTTATCCGTAAGGGCCAAACAAAGGTACTTGGGCTTGTGCTCCAGGGAATCCGCAAAGGCGATGGCGACCGGGGCATCCTGTTGGGCTTGGTAGTGGCTGTATTTTTTAAAGTGGACCTTGTCAAAGGGAACTTCCCGTACCGAGACGGTTATGGGTGCCTCCAAGGAAGGACTGCCAATTTTATGAAAATCCGAGGGCAAAAGCGTTCGGGTATAGTGTCCCAGGTCGCCTAGGGCGGGATAATGCCGGTCTACAATATCCGGTTCTTGCAGAGCGGCACAGGAAATAAGATATGCCGCGCACAACGGCAATACATATCGGGTTTGCATAGGTAGGTTTCTTACAACTAAGAACGTAATAATCCCTAAAGTGTTGTCCAAAATGAACTAAAAATCGACTTAAACGA
>JBCCZF010000367.1:0-4132 GCA_039188035.1 Bacteroidota bacterium
AAAAAGTGCTGTTCAACAGGTATTTAAAAGGGCCATGAACCGTGCCCAAATCTATAAAAAAGTAGGCGTTCATGGGTTGCGGCATAGTTATGCCACACATTTGTTGGAATCCGGTGCGGATATGCGCTTTATACAGGAATTGTTAGGGCATAATTCCGTGAAGACCACGCAAATCTACACTAGGGTAACGTCACATAGCCTTTCAAAAATAACTAGCCCCCTGGACAGTTTGTAAAAGGTGGGGCCGTTCTGGCCATATCGTTTGTTGCTGTTTCCGGTTGTCACCTAAATGGCGGAAAGGGTCAATCTGGAAATGGATTAATGTAACAATTTGGAAATATGAAGATTTGAAAATGGTGAAAGCGTAGGTAGTACCATGCGTTTAGGGGAAACGGCGAAACCCGGTGGCCTTGAGCGCCTAAAAAGGGGCAGTAGGCAGTGATTGGAGAAATCACAAATCGAAAATCCCAAAATCCCAACCTGATTTTTGGTCCCGATAACTATACGGGATTGGTGCTTGTCATTTGGAATTTGTGAACATGGGCCCATTACCTTTTAACCCTTACCTACTTTAAGCCCTGAACGCCTAAAAAGGGGAAGTTGCCGTTTGCAGTAATCCCTACCAGAAATAAAACGTTAGATGGTAGAAAAGTAAAATCTTGAATTTAGCTCATTAGTTTTTGATCCTTGAAACTAGAAACTAGAAACTACCCCTACGCAACCACTTCCCGGATCCGCCGTACCGCTTCCTTGATCTCCGCTACGGAGGCCGCATAGGAAATACGGATACAGTCCGGGTTGCCAAAGGCCTGCCCCGTTACCGTGGCCACATGGGCCTGCTCCAGCAGATAGAGCGCAAAGTCCGAGGCGTTTTGGATTACCGTGCCGTTCAAGGTCTTTCCAAAAAAGCTGGAAATATCGGGGAATACATAAAAGGCCCCTTGGGGTGCGTTGCATTGGAATCCTGGAATAGCGTTCAACAGATCCAAAATAAGCGCCCTACGCTCCTTAAACTCGTCCACCATATAGCGTACCCGTTCCGGGGATTCCGTCAAGGCGGTGATTACGGCCCTCTGGGCAATACAGTTGGCCCCACTGGTCACCTGGCCCTGTAGTTTGTTACAGGCCCGGGCAATATAACTGGGCGCGCCAATATAGCCAATGCGCCAGCCGGTCATGGCAAAGGCCTTGGCCACCCCGTTTACAGTGACGGTACGGGCGTACATATCCGCAAAGGAGGCCATGGACGCATGGGGGGTGACCCCATAGTTGATGTGTTCGTAGATTTCGTCGCTCACCACAATGATCTGGGGATGCCGTTGAAGCACATCGGCCAGGGCCCGCAGCTCCGCCGCACTGTAGAGGGAACCGCTGGGATTGCAGGGCGAGCTGTACCACAACATCCGCGTTTTGGGGGTAATGGCGGCCTCCAACTGATCCGGGGTCATCTTAAAATCGTTTTCCAGGGTAGTGGGCACTTCCACAGGAACCCCTTCGGCCAATTTTACAATATCACTATAGCTTACCCAGTAGGGGCAGGGCAGTACCACCTCGTCCCCGGGATTTAGGACCACCTGGGCCACGTTATAGAGCGATTGCTTGGCCCCTGTGGATACCACAATCTGGGAACGGTCGTACGTTAGGCCGTTGTCCCTTTGGAATTTTGTGCTAATGGCATCCTTGAGTTCCACATAGCCGTCTACCGGCGTATAGGAGTTGTAGTCCTGGTTAATGGCCGTTATGGCGGCCTCTTTGATAAAGTCCGGGGTGTTAAAATCCGGTTCCCCCAGACTAAGGCCTATAATATCTTTTCCCTCGGCCCGCAGTTCGCGGGCCTTGGCCGCCATTTCCAGGGTGGCCGAAGGGCTTACGCCGTTTATTCTTTGGGAAAGCTGTTGGGACGTGGCTACAGGTGTCATATCAATGTAAAATATAGAGGTCAATATTGGAGTACGGGACGTTTGCCCAGCTCCCTTAAATGTTTAAAGTGCGAAGCTATCGCTTTTCGGGTAGTTTTGTACTCATTATAGGGCAAATTGAACTCCTTGGCCGTTTGTTTCACAATTTTGGAGATTTTTGTGTAATGTATGTGGCTTATATGCGGAAAAATATGATGTTCCACCTGATGGTTTAATCCTCCTGTAAACCAATTTACAATACGGTTTTTGGTTCCAAAATTCACCGTAGTGAACAATTGGTGTATGGCCCAGGTGTTTTTCATGTTGCCGGCCTCATCCGGCAAAGGGGTCTCCGCATCCTCCACAATATGGGCCAATTGGAAGACGACGCTTAGTATTACCCCGGCCACATAATGCATTATAAAGAAGCCCAACAACACTTTCCACCAGGCAATGTCCATAAAAATCAACGGGAGCACGATCCAAATAGTGATATATAGGATTTTGGTAATGACCAGCGTACTCCAATTGACGACCGGATTGGGCAGTTTGCCGTACGAAAGTTTGCGTTTCATATAGCGGTACATCTGTAGAAAATCCGTGGTAATGGCCCAATTAAAAGTCAAAAGTCCATAGAGGAAAATGGAGTAAAAGTGTTGAAAGCGATGGTGCCTATGCCATTTGGAGTGCTTGGAAAAACGCAATATGCGCCCCGCCTCCATATCCTCGTCATGGTCTTGGATATTGGTGTAGGTGTGGTGCAGTACATTGTGCTGTACCTGCCAATTGTATACATTTCCCGCAAGGATATAGATACTGCTCCCCATAAGCTTGTTCACCCAGGTTTTGGTGGAATAGGAGCCGTGGTTCCCATCGTGCATTACGTTCATGCCCACCCCGGCCATGCCCACGCCCATGACAATGGTAAGCAAGAGGTTGGCCCAATTGGGCAAGCCCAGGGTCAACATCAGAAAATAGGGGGTAAGGAACAAGGCGAACATAATGACCGCCTTGAGGTGTAGCTGCCAATTACCGGTTTTCTTGATCTGATTTTCCCGAAAGTAATCGTTTACCCTTTTGTTCAGGGTCCTGAAAAATTGGGTGGCGTCCCTTCTCGGAAATCGTATGGTCTGCTGTTCCATATCTTTTGAATATTTGGATAAATATAGGAAACAATTCCAGCTTCCTGTACGAAATTAAGGGAAGATTGACAAAATGGACCGTTCGTGTGCGGGGAAAATGGTTAGAAATTCCCATACCTCGGATACATGGGCGCATATCGTTAATTTGGAAACGGCCTCCCCGCCTTGTACAAATGGGAAATGTTTCTGAAATGGTTTCGACGAATTGTTAAAAAGAATTGGTTTCCAGCGTTTTGTGAAACAAATGCTATATAGTGTCGCCTGGCGGCCCTTTGTCTTTGATCGGACAATACGGGAAATGGACCAAAGGTTTTACCATCCGTATTTTGACCTTACCTTTGGAACCTTTGGATTACAAATAGCCTCTGGCCAAAAATAGGGCACTAATGCGAACGATATAGCTATGACCGCCGATTTGATTTTTCAGTATTTTCCGAATCTTTCCCCTATCCAGATGCAACGCTTTAGGGCCCTGGAGGAATTGTACCAGGATTGGAACCAGAAGATTAATGTGGTGTCCCGTAAGGATATCGACGAAATCTATGTACGTCATGCACTCCATTCCTTGGGAATAGCCAAGTTTCAAACCTTTAGATCGGGAAGTGAAATTCTGGACGTGGGCACCGGAGGGGGCTTTCCAGGGATTCCCCTGGCCATACTTTTTCCCGAAGTGCGGTTTACCTTGGTGGATTCCATTGGGAAAAAGATCAAGGTAGTAGATCGTGTTGTCCAGGGTCTGGATCTCGCGAATGTGACCACCCTGCATTCCCGGGTGGAAGCGTTGCATACCCAATACGACTTTATCATAAGCAGGGCCGTGGCCGCCATGCCCACCTTTGTCCATTGGGTAAAGGGGAAGATAAAAAAGGATTCCGTGCACGAAAGAAGAAACGGTATTCTATACTTGAAAGGCGGAGATCTTAAGGAGGAACTCAAGGGGTATCGTACGGCTCAGATCATCCCGTTAACCGATTATTTTAGGGAGGATTTCTTTATGACCAAAAAACTGGTGTACCTGCCCCAGAAGTATAAAAGCTAAGACCGCACGGGGCAGGGGCGCCCCCCATTATATATTTAAAAGCAGAAAAAAAG
>JBCCZF010000368.1:0-4115 GCA_039188035.1 Bacteroidota bacterium
CTTGGCAGAAGAACCCTTTATGCAGAATTGGGAGAACCTTTCCGAGTTTAAGATTAGGGCCAGTTGGGGAGAGATCGGTTTTGAAGGTATTGGCAATTTTGAGAGCCAGGCCGGAATATCCACCAATACCAATGCGATTATTGACAACCAGGAGGCCCAGGGCGCCTTTTTCGATCGTTTGGCCAATCCGGAACTGGAATGGGAGATAACTACTATGACCAATGTGGGGATTGATGTAGGTTTCCTTCAAAATAGGGTGCAATTTTCCGCAGAGTGGTATCAACGGGAGACGGATAACCTTATATTAAGTGTACCCGCACCCCCCTCCCAAGGTTTTGCCAATAGTACCATTGCCAACGTGGGGGCCATGGAAAACTGGGGTATCGATTTTGTGGGATCCTACTACTCCAAGCCGGGAGCGGATTTCCAATGGAACGTTAGTGCCAACTTCGGGCTATTCCGAAATGAGGTGGTCGCCTTGTCCACGGATACCGGGGCCCTTTTTGCCGGAAATAACTCGGATTTTGGAGGATTTGATGTAACGCGGACCACTGCTGGGGATCCTATCCAATCTTTTTATGGCTGGCGTACCCAGGGTATTTTCCAAAGTCAGGCGCAAATTGATGAGTTCAATGCCTTAGACGGAGACCCCTCCACACCCTACCAGGCCAATGCCGCTCCAGGGGATATCATCTTTGTAGATATTGATGGAAGTAATGACATTACCGCTGGGGACAGAGAGGTAATCGGCAGTTTTCTCCCCGATTTTAATTATGGCTTGAATTTTGAAGCTACATACAAAAACTTCTTTTTGAATTTATACCTATACGGAAATCAGGGCAATGATGTCTATAACGGTACCAGGGTACTTACCGAGGGTGGCCTACGTCTGTTCAACGCCGGTGTGGCGGTATTGGATGCTTGGACGCCCACCAATACGGACACCAACATCCCGCGAATGATCAATGGGGATCCCAATCAAAATACCAGGACATCCGACCGCTTTATAGAAGATGCCTCCTTTCTACGCCTCCAAAATGTTAGGATAGGCTATACCTTTCCGACGGATTGGTTGGAGGATAACCTAGGAGGTGCCTTGGATAACCTTGGGTTTTATATTTCCGGTAACAACCTATTGACCTTTACCGGCTATAGCGGTTACGATCCGGAAATAGGGGCTCGAAACAATAACTTGAATATCCAGGGTATTGATTTTGGCCAATACCCGAGACCTCGGACTATTTTGATGGGTCTGGATATTGGATTTTAAAAAAAAGCTATAATAAAGAATAATTGAAACATTATGAAACGAATTAAAACAGTTTTAGTACTAGGGCTGGCGTTCTTGTTTACGCTTTCCTGCTCGGACGAAGATTTAGATATTACAAACCCCAATGAAGTGGTTGTGGATACCTTCTACAACAATGCAGATGAACTTAGAAATGGTGTATATGCCATCTATGGAGCTATGCAATCTACGGCACTTTTTTCCAGGGAATATTGGTTCTTGCACGATTTGCGTAGTGATGATGTATCCTCCGGTGGGGGCCAATTGGAAACACCGCGAAATCAGTTATTGATTGGTAGCAACGACCCTGCCAATGCTGTTGCCAACAATGTTTGGACGGGTCTTTATCGTGTAATTCTACGGGCCAATATTGTTATTGAACAGGGGCCCTTGGTAGAAGATATTACGGAGAGTGCGCGTACTGCACTTATCGCAGAGGCTAAATTTATTAGGGGATGGGCCTATTTTGAGCTGGCCACTTTATGGGGCGGAGTACCTATATATCTTACCCCGGCAACTTCCATATCCGAAACCTTTGCAAGGTCCACCCTCCAAGAAGTATATGCGCAAGCCATTCAGGATTTTCAGGATGCCATAGCTGGGCTTCCTTTAAATTCTGACGTGGAACAGCCGGGACGTTTCTCTAAAGGAGCCGCCCAGGCCATGTTAGGGCGCACGTACATGTTTACCGAGGATTGGGCTGCAGCCAAGAGTGTTTTTGACCAAATCGTGGATTCTGGGGAGTATGCCTTGGTTGACGAATATGTAGATAACTTTCAGGAAGAGAATGAATACAATTCCGAATCCATCATGGAAATCGGTTATGCAGAAATAGGCCAGTTTAATTGGAACGGTACCGGGGATAACGTAGGGAACGAGCGTTCGGTTAGGACTCAGGAATATTCTACCGTAGGATGGCGAAATTTAATACCATCGGTTAGTTTATTAAACGAATTTGAGCGGGAATCCAATGGGGATGAAAAAACAGATCCACGTTTTGGATTTAGCTTTTACAGCCTGGGGGATACCTTTAACAATGGGGAAACCGTGCTTACAGATGATCGTGTACAGGGCAATACCACGGATTTTGAGGGGGAGACAACCAAGATAAGTTGGAGAAAGTATTCGTTGATGTATAAAATGGATCCGGGAGGGTTTGCGCTTTCCGGGATTAATCATCGAGTCATACGGTATGCCGAGGTGCTGTTAAACCTGGCCGAATGTGAAATGGAATTGGGCAATCTGGCGCGTGCCGTTGACCTGTTGAACCAAGTTCGGGCAAGACCTAGTGTGGACATGCCTCCATACCCGACCGCCGCCTACCCGGTGGGCACTGCAGAACAGGTTATGCAAGCTATTATCCACGAAAAAAGGGTGGAGCAAAGTGCAGAGCAAATCCGTAACCGGGATATCCTAAGATGGCGCGCCCAAAGCAAGTTGGATGAGGAACCTTTGTCCTACTTTGTAGCGAATCGCCATGAACTCTTGCCCCTTCCGCAAGGTGAAATAGACAATAACGCCAATATTTCCCAGGGAGATCAGAATCCAGGATATTAGGAGGAAAAACATATTACACTACCTATTCCGATAGCTTTGCCAAGTAGTTGAGTATTGGGAAAGGTATTCTTCAAGCTTAAATCCGAAATCTAAGATTTAGGAGGTATGGAAAAAGGATATTGATTTTTCAATATCCTTTTTTCTTTAATTTGGTATCATCATTAATTGATTTACGGGAATGAAAGGAATTTTGGGCACAATGGCCTTGGTATTGTGTTTCGCCTGTGGCGGGAAGGACAATACGAAAACCCTATTCAAAAAGATAGAATCTGAATACTCCGGACTGGACTTCAAGAATACCATTATAGAGAACGATATCCTGAATATATTGGACTACGAATACATCTACAATGGGGCCGGGGTAGGCGTTGGCGATTTTAATTCGGATGGCCTCCCCGATCTTTTTTTTGCCGGTAACATGGTCACCAGCCGATTGTATCTCAACCAGGGCGGACTTACATTCAAGGATGTTACCGAAGAAGCCGGCATAGCAACGGACGCCTGGTGTACAGGGGTTTCCGTGGTGGATATCAATTCCGATGGAAAACCGGACATTTTTGTTTCCACGGCGCATGATCTGGATCGGAAAAAGACCCATAATTATTTCTTTCTCAATACTACCGATTCTTTGGGCCAAGTAAAATTTGTGGATTTTTCCCTGGAAATGGGCCTTTCAGATACCGATTATTCCATCCAAGCGGCCTGGCTGGACTATGACAAGGACGATGACCTGGACCTGTTTTTGATCAATAACGCTATGGAAAGCTATCCCAAGAACAATCCCTTGGGGCAACGTAGCGATGGCAAGGGGAATAGTGTAGATCGTTTGTACAGGAATGAGGGCTTGGGCCAAAACGGTCTCCCCCGTTTCAAGGACGTTTCCAGGGAAGTCGGGATTTTGACTGAAGGATGGAGTCTGGGCACCGTAGTATGGGATGTGAACAAAGACAGCTATCCGGATATCTATGTGGCCAATGATTTCCTATCCAATGACCTTCTCTATATCAACCAAAGGGATGGGACATTTGCCAATGAAATAGATGCCTATTTTAAACACCAAAGTCATAATAGTATGGGGGTGGATGCTTCGGACATCAATAATGATGGTAATCTGGATCTTTTGGTTTTGGATATGTTGCCAGAGGATAACCTGAGGCATAAGACGATGTTTGGTCAAATCCCTTTCGACCGTTTTGCCCTGTCCATAAATGCCGGGTATCAGCCCCAGTATATCCGTAATGTATTACAGGTCAATACCGGTAACGGAAGC
>JBCCZF010000369.1:0-4115 GCA_039188035.1 Bacteroidota bacterium
GACCGGGACTCGAACCCGGGCAGCACTTACGCGCTGACAGATTAGCAATCTGCTCCGTTACCACTCCGGCACCTCTCCAATAATTCAAAATTTCAATACCCTGGGAAGGGTCTTTAAAATCAGCAGAAACGCCTTCCCGTTCTGGCGGGTGCAAAGGTAATTCCTAGGAACCGGGAACGCAACTATTTTTGATTTTTTTTAGGGTGGAAAAAGTGCTACTCCGGATATTCTACCCGCAAATGGTAAATATTGGTAAGCTTCTGTTTAAATACCTTTTTTACCGTCTCAATTTCCTTGAAGGTAATATCCGCATTTAAAAACTGATTGGCCTGCATTTGTCCGGCAATAATCTTGTCCACAAATGCATTCAGCGCGGCATAGGAGGGGTTTTGTAGGCTTTTTGAGGCGGCCTCCACGGAATCGGCCATCATTAATATCGCTGTTTCCCTGGAAAAAGGCGCTGGTCCCGGATATCTAAAATCCGCTTCATCCACACCCTCCCCGGACTCCTGCTGCTTTTTAAAGAAATAATAGACCATGGTAGTGCCGTGATGGGAACGGATAAAATCGATAATGCGATCGGGCAAATTTCGCTTTCGCGCCAATTCTATCCCTGCGATAACATGGGCAATGATAATCCTTGCGCTCTCCTTGGGGGATAAATCGGCATGGGGATTTACATTGGTCACCTGATTTTCCGTAAAATAGGTGGGATTGCTCATTTTTCCAATATCATGATACAGGGCCCCTACCCGCACCAACATGGCGTTGGCCCCAATTTCATTGGCGGCCGCCTCGGAAAGATTGGCTACCTGTAAGGAATGGTGAAAGGTACCGGGAGCTTTATCGGAAAGTTCCTTGAGCAATTTGGAATTGGTATCCGAAAGTTCCAACAGCGAGACATCGGAAATCAATCCAAAAATCTTTTCATAAATATAGATCAGGGGCTGCACAAAAAGGGTAATCATTCCATTGAGCAGAAAAAGGCCCAAGGTAAACCAGGCAATGTTCTCAAAGCTACCCTCGTGAATCATGTGAAAGGCGAGATAACCACTTATGTATATAAAGGTAATCTGTGCCACGGAAATGAAAAGATTGGCCCTCTTGTATAGTTCGGAAACGGTAAGTATGGTCACAATACCGGCAATAATCTGCAAAAACACATATTCAAAACCATTGGGCACCACAAAACCTAGGAGAAATACGGTAAGTACATGGGCAAAAAGCCCAAGACGGGCATCAAAAAAAGTTTTAAGTATCAGGGGCAGGATGCATAGAGGTACCACAAAGACCAAGGCCTCATTGTATTTTATCACAAAGGTGGTAAGCAATACCATGAGCAGGATATTGAAAAAGATAAAAGTAACCTTGGTATTGTTTCCAAAAATTGCGGGTCTGTACTTCTTGAGAAAAAGAAACAACATCATGAGCACCAGGGCCACCAAAATACTGTAGCCGGAAAGGATAAAATAGAGATTCTTGGTGGACCAAAGTTCCGATTCATATTCCGTCTTAAGACTATCCAAGAGTTGTAGGTTCTCCAATTCAACCACCTCGCCCTTGGCAATGATCAGTTTTCCCTCGTCCACTGTGCCCCGGGTCATGGAGATTTCGGAAAGACGCTCATCCAAGCTCTTTTCGGAAAGATCAAGATCGTAAAACACATTGGGACTAATAAGGTCGAAAAACAATTCCTGAAAAACAGGATTAAAACGGTTTAGTCCCTTTTCTTCCAGTACTTTGCGAATCCTTGGAGCAACTTCCTGAACCTCAAAAAGCCTATTGAACCCAATAGTTTTGGCCTCATTGTTCTTTACCAGATATATGGACTCACCGGATTTCCCGGGTTCTCCTTGCTTTATGACCCCATAGGTATAAAACTCGTTGAGAAGTTCCCGGGCCAGGGTTTCTAGGTTTTTTTGTTGGGCATTGCCCAACCTATTGGAATCAAAAAGAGCGGCAATTTTGTCCTGGAACTCCTCGCGGACGATATCCGCTATGCCCGTATCATATCTATAGTAATTGATTTGATCTTCGCCAATCCGGGCCTTCTCTTCCTCAATTTCAGCTTCGCTTTTGAGAATGGAAAAGTCAAAGGGCGCATAGAGGTTTTCATGTTGCCAAGGTTTCCCCTTTTGATATTCGTACTTGAACTTTCCCCCTCGGGGAAAGAAAAAAACGATACAGAAAACACAGGATAGATACAGGATGTACTTGTAAATAAGTGAATGGTTCTTGTAGAATCTATCCAGCATTTTTCGCATAGGGTCCATATCTCCGTCAAAAATAGAAAATAAAGATCAAGGAGCCTCTTTTGCGGTATAGGGCAAATTAATCCGTTGATCCGGTTGTCTTAGGTTACCGTAAAAAATGGGCAATACTAGGGCTATAGCATACATCAAAAATCGGGCATTTTGGATTTTCGTATTCCCAATTTTGTACTTTAGCGGTAGCACCTCTTATCTTGGAACTGTCCTTGCATACGGTGTTGCGAAAAGTTGAATATCAATAAAAAAAGTTCATGAAGGAAGTCGTTATCGTATCTGCCGTTCGGACGCCTATTGGTAGTTTTATGGGCGGTTTGTCCACAGTGCCCGCGCCAAAATTGGGTGCTGTGGCGATTAAGGGGGCCCTAGAAAGGATAAACCTGGATCCCGGCCGGGTAGAAGAAGTGTTCATGGGCCATGTGGTACAGGCGGGAACCGGCCAGGCGCCCGCAAGACAGGCCGCCCTCTACGCGGGGATACCCGATACCGTGCCGTGTACCACGGTGAACAAGGTATGTGCCTCCGGGATGAAGGCCATTATGCAGGCAGCGCAGGGCATCGCCTTGGGGGACATAGCAATTGCCGTGGCCGGGGGCATGGAAAACATGAGTGCCATCCCCCACTATGTGCATATGAGGTCCGGACAAAAATTTGGGCCCTCTACCCTTATGGACGGCATGCAAAGAGATGGTTTGGTAGATGTATATGACCAAACGGCGATGGGGGTTTGTGCGGATGCCTGTGCAGAAAAATATGCGTTTCGTCGTGAGGATCAGGATGCCTTCGCCATACAGTCGTATCAACGATCGGCCGAAGCCTGGAAGTCGGGAAGGTTTGCCGCAGAGATTGTTCCGGTAAAAGTGCCCCAACGCCGGGGAGAGCCAATCCTGGTAATGGAGGACGAGGAGTATACCAAGGTGAAAATTGAAAAGATCCCCGCACTACGGCCGGCCTTTTCCAAGGACGGGACCGTCACCGCGGCCAATGCCTCCACCATTAACGACGGGGCCGCCGCCTTGGTTTTGATGCATGCGGAAAAGGCCAGGGAATTGGGGTTGACTCCGCTGGCGCGTTTAAAAGCCTATGCCGATGCCGCACAGGAGCCCAAATGGTTCACCACCGCTCCGGCCAAAGCATTGCCCAAGGCCCTCGACAAGGCGGAAATCCGGTTGGAGGATGTGGACTACTTTGAGTTCAATGAGGCTTTTTCGGTGGTAGGTTTGGCCAACATGAAATTGTTGGGGCTCCCGGATACCCGGGTAAACGTAAATGGCGGGGCCGTGTCCCTGGGGCATCCCCTAGGTTGTTCCGGAGCGCGAATCGTGGTTACCCTACTCCATATTCTAGAACAAAAAAAGGCCAAAATAGGTGCTGCCGCCATTTGCAATGGTGGGGGAGGCGCCTCGGCCCTTATTTTGGAAAGGGACTAAGTGCATTACTTACTTGGTTCATTAATATACTAGATTCATTTTGCAAACGTCCCGTTCCGTGATTGCCAAGCGACAGGTAAACCTTGAACCTGAATCCTTATCAACAAAACTGGTATTTCAAACACCCATATAAACTTGGGCCGATGGATGATGGGTTCTGAAAAGCAAAAACCCCGACCATTCGGTCAGGGTTTTTGTATTTCAGCGGGAAGTTCCGTTACTCCCCAATCAATTTTTTGATGCGCAACCCTCTGGCCCGTCTCCGCACGCGGCAAAGCCTACTGAACAAAAAACAAACAGGTCGGCAATCCTCAAAACACCGCCCTAAAAACCGCCCAAAACCAAACTCAAAGGCTGTAATAATATGTCAGAAAATGGTCTGCTGATCGTTGGCGAAACCTTGTGCCAGCAACTCGTC
>JBCCZF010000370.1:0-4114 GCA_039188035.1 Bacteroidota bacterium
AGGAAGATCATCACATTATCACCATCAGGAAAACTATGTTGCCCATTGTTCTGGACGGCCAAGGGGATGAGGGCATATGGCAACAGACGGCTTGGCACCCCTTGGATCAAAATTGGCTGGGAGAGCCTTATGCCCAGGAAGACTTTAATGGGCGCTATAAACTTTGCTGGGACAATGATGCTCTATATCTTCTAGCCGAAATAAAGGACGATAGTCTTTATGACCAATTCAAAAACCCCCTTAAACTATGGTGGAACGACGATAGCCTGAGAATCTTCTTGGATGAGGATAATTCCGGTGGATTGCATCAATTTAACCATAATGCCTTTGCCTATCACGTCGCCTTGGATGGTAATGTGGTGGATTTGTCCTCCAACAAACAACCTAGGTTGTATAACGACCATGTCTTGTCCATTCAAACACGGGAAGGGGATATTACTACTTGGGAAGTGGCCATTTCAATTTTTGACCAGGGGTATATGGATGGTGCGCGAAACGAACGGAAAAGGCTGACGAAACAAAAGAAAATGGGATTTGCCCTAGCCTACTCGGACAATGATGGCAGCTTGGAAAGAGAGAACTTTATAGGATCCGTTTTTGTTCCCGACGAGGAAAAAAATCTTTGGTGGATCAATGCCGATATCTTTGGCACCTTGGTACTCCAAGAGTAGTCAATGCAACTCAACCGTACTAAACTTGGAGTGGATTACTACGGATTGGGAAGCCCTGTTGTCTTCATGGTATCCCTTGATAATTTCTGTATTCATATTCTTGGTCCGCTCCAAATGCAGTTTGTCCGGGGCACTAATCTTAGAATTGGTTCCATTTATGGAAAGCGTGAACGGCGCATCCGGTAAATTGCAGCGGAGTTCGCCGTTTTGAACAGAAATGTCCAGATTCTTAAAATTCTTGGAAACGGCGTTTATATATAAGGGGCCCAAATCATTTTTGATAAAGGCACTTTCCAGAATACGGTCTATGGCAATATCCGAGGAGGTAGCGCTTAGCCGTAGGCTAAGCACTTCCTCCAAATTTACCTTATCCGAATACTCGGCCTGCAATTGCCCATACTTCCAACGCTTCACGTATACCGGGGAGTACTGGGCCCTAATATGGGTACCATCCCCATCTATGGTTCCCGCCCAAAGTTGGGCATGGGCCAGGGTAGCATTGATGTTTTGGGCATGCTCGGCCAATTTCACCTCACCATGGCGCACGTTCATTTGCAACTTCGTGCCTTTGGGCATTTTTATTTTAATGGTCTTTTTCACCTTATAGTTCCTGGGCGTCCCCTGGTTGTTGAAATAAAATACATGGGGGGCTACATGAAGGCTATCCCCATTGCGATGGATACGATTGTTTATTTGGACTTCGCGAGCGGCCCGCCTCGCCTCCTTGGACGCTATCATGACCTTAATACGTTCTTCCCGAGCTTTTTCCCGTTCCTTTATTCTTTTCTCACTTCGTTCTTTCCGCTGCTTGGCCCGTTCCTTAAAGAGATTCCCCCATTCTTCCAACCTCTTTTTGTAATCCTCATCAAAGTGGGCCCTAAAGTTCTCTTGCCATTCTTTCAGGTAGTCCTCCCCTTCCCGCTCATAGACTTCATAATCAAAATTGGGGAACGGTACATTGGGAAACGGCGGAATCTCTGGCATCTCAGGAATTTCCACGATCAAAGACTCGATTTCGGGAATCTCTACATGAAAGGATTCTATTTCAGGGACTTCAACGATAACATTTTCCATATCCACAATAGGCCCTCCTACCAACCAATTATTCCCCCAAGGGGTACGCACGGTAATTTTTTTACTGTTTCCCATAATGGTGATGGGATCGTTTTTAAAGTAGATTTCCGTCTCTTCCGCGGTGGCACCCTCCAAGCTAATTTCGGCCTCAATGGAAACCTGCTTTTTGGTCCAGGTCTCGAACTCGATATCGGTATGGCTGGTATCCAATTCCAAAACAGTAGCGTCATTGACCCCAAACGTTTCCGAGTAGCGCTTGGTCTCCTTTTGTGCCATTAGGCCCAGTGTCCCTATAAAAAGGAAAAGAAACCCGGTTTTAAATGGTATTTGTTTCAACTTGTTCATTTTTTGATGATTTTAATTCACTTAACTTCGATTTTAGTTTTTGCAGTAATTCCAAGCGCAATTGCAAGTTCTTTATCAAGGCATTAATGGTCTGGTCATTGGGGCCCATTTCATTCAGTTCGGTATTCAGCCTTTTGTATTCACTATTCAAATCGCCCAGGCGCTCCATAAAACTGTCCACAAGCATTCTGTTATCCTTTGAAACCTCCAACTGTGACAATTCCAAATCGATACTGGCCATATAATACTCTTCCACCTTTTTAAGATCCGGTGACAAATCTCCCAACGAAATACCCCCATCCTCTTTTGGCTCCAAGTTTTTCTGAACCACACGTGGGGTTTCCAAACCCTTCCCCGTACTTAGGGAATAGATAAACACCCCTACTCCAAGGAACAATAGCACGGCCGCTGCAATTTTATAGGGATACCACACCGTCTTGCGCCGTGGTATTTCCGCCGCCAAACGTTCTGCGAAACGGGCCTTATGCCCACTTTTCATTTTTGGCCCACCGGCTTCCCGCTCCTTTTTGAACAACTCCCTAAGATCCTGTCCCATGGTTTCTTTTCTTTAAACGTTTTCGCAATTGTTCCTTTCCCCTTAAAAGCCGTGTTCTACTGGCCGTTTCCGAAATTTGCAATATCCCGGCTATTTCCCCATGATCTAATCCCTCTACCAAATACATCATCACCACATATTTATATTTCTCCGGGAGCTGCTCCATGGCCCATTTCACCTGATCTAGAGTAACCTGATCATCCACCTCCCAATCCGTTTCCCGGGCTACCTGCATATACGTCTCGTCCAAAGGCACGTGCTGTTGCTTTTTTGATTTTAAAAAATCAATGCTCTTGTGTACCACTATTTTTTTTATCCAGGCCCCTATGCTCACCTCGCCCCTGTACTGACCCATTTTTTGAAAGGCCTTGATGAAGGCCTCCTGTACCACGTCCTCTGCGTCGTCCGCGTTATGAAGAAAGCGCATGGCCACATGAAACATGCCCTGGCAATACCTTTCATAAAGTGCCATCTGGGCCTTGCGGTCGTTGGCCTTACATTGCTCTACAACATCCATGGGAAGCATCGGCTTGTCTACTAGGTGGTTTTGCGTTGTTATCATTAAGGACGGAAGAAAAACACCGGTGTTGCAAAAAACGATTATTTTTATATAATTAAATGAATGTCGCTTGAAACAGGTTACGATTAGCACGCCTTTTATAACCTTGGTGGTGTTGGATTATGGGGCCATTATCCAAAAGATTCTGGTAAAGGATAAAAAGGGACAGTCCCTAAACGTGGTGGTGGGCTCCAATTATCCCAACTATTATTTAGAAGACACCGCTTTTTTAGGTGCTTGCGTGGGCCGTTATGCCGGGCGTATTTCCAAAGCCTGTTTTGAGCTGGATCGGGATACCTATCCACTTTATGGAGAAAATGGCATACATCTCCATGGTGGCAAACAAGGTTTTTCCAAGAAGTACTGGATCTTTGAGGAAGTGGGCTATGGTACAGAACCCTTTATCACACTCTCCTATTACAGCAAACATCTGGAAGAAGGTTATCCCGGCAACCTCAAGGTAATGTTGACCTATAAATTAGTAGACAACCAGCTGCACATTCTCCACAGGGCGGCGGCGGATCGATCTACGATAATCAATCTTACCAACCACTCCTATTTTAAGCTGGATAGGATGGAATCCATTGACCACTATAGATTGCAGCTCCACTGTCCCCAATACCTGGAGACGAATGAAAAACTGTTGCCAACTGGCGAAATTTTCTCCGTGGAGGACACGGAATACGACTTTTTAAATGAGCGCCGCATAGGGGAGACCCGCTTGGACACCCCCTACGTAAAAAGTCCCCAATCCAAAAAGGCGGCCCGTTTGTATTCCAGAAAATCCGGAATTTCCATGGATGTACACACCGATCAACCGGGAATGGTAGTATATACCCCGCCGCATTTTGCCGGAATTTGTTTTGAGACCCAAAACTTTCCGGATGCCCCCAATCAACCCCACTTTCC
>JBCCZF010000371.1:0-4083 GCA_039188035.1 Bacteroidota bacterium
AAATGATGCGAGTGTATTATCTTTGTTGATATATGAACGAGAACTTGGATCCTACTACGGAGGGTTTTTCCCAAGAAGAGCTCGATATAGAACGGGCATTAAGACCGGTAACCTTTGATGACTTTACGGGTCAGGAGCAGATATTGGAAAACCTTAAGGTATTTGTACAGGCGGCCAATTTAAGGGGCGAGGCCTTGGATCATACCTTGTTCCACGGGCCTCCGGGATTGGGGAAGACCACCTTGGCCCATATTCTGGCCAATGAACTGGGCGTAGGGATCAAGGTTACCTCCGGGCCGGTGTTGGATAAACCGGGCGACTTGGCCGGCCTGCTGACCAATCTTCAGGAACGGGATGTCCTCTTTATTGACGAAATCCACAGATTGAGTCCCATTGTGGAGGAATATCTCTACTCGGCCATGGAGGACTATAAAATCGATATTATGATTGAAACCGGGCCCAATGCCCGTACCGTACAGATTAATCTGAGTCCCTTTACCCTGGTGGGGGCCACCACACGTTCCGGTTTGCTTACGGCTCCCATGCGGGCGCGTTTCGGGATCAGCAGTCGCTTACAGTATTATGATACGGAATTATTGTCTACCATTGTCCAGCGCAGTGCCCATATCCTTAAGGTGCCCATTACCAATGAAGCGGCCATTGAAATTGCAAGTCGCAGTAGGGGTACCCCACGAATCTGCAACGCTCTTTTACGTCGGGTACGCGATTTTGCCCAAATCAAGGGTAATGGTCGTATTGATATGGGGATTTCCCAATTTGGCCTAAATGCCCTTCATGTGGACGCCCACGGCCTGGACGAGATGGATAACAAGATACTTACCACTATTATAGATAAATTTAAAGGAGGCCCCGTGGGGATTACTACCCTGGCTACGGCCGTATCCGAGAGTGCCGAGACTATAGAGGAGGTTTATGAGCCCTTTTTAATACAACAGGGCTTTATAATGCGTACCCCCAGAGGCCGTGAGGTCACGGAATTGGCGTATCGGCATTTGGGGAAGATAAAAGGAGGTGGGCAAACCGGTTTGTTCTAATGCAGCAACTTCCCATTATCCCCAGGCGCGAAGTGCTAAGGAAGCGAAAGGCCATCCTAAAAAATCCGTTGCCCTTTCATAATGAGAACTTCCAAAAATATGGGGACAGCTTTCGCATAAACCTGTATGGCAAAAACAATTGGGTGTTCACGAGAAGCCCGGAGGCCATTCGGCATATTCTTCAAAAAAATCATAGGAATTACCACAAATCGGCCTTGCAGACCCAGGATTTGGCCAAGTACGTGGGGCATGGGTTATTGACTTCCAATGGGGAATCATGGAGGGTGCATCGCAGAATGATCCAGCCTGCATTCCATAAGAAGAAGTTGGAGGGACTGTTACAAATCATGTACAAGGCGATCAGCGCGCAATTGCAGGCTATTGAACCCAACGCCGAACAAGATGTATTTCCCCTAATGGGCGATTTGGCTTTTCAGGTTGTGGGACAATCCCTTTTCAGTACGGATACTATCCACGAGGCCATGGGGCGCCTAAAGCAGATTACGGAAGACAACCAAAAAATGCTGATCAAGGAGATGCGACTGCCCTATTTTAAATGGTGGTTTTGGCTAAGTGGCGAGATTAAGGCGCACCTTGCGCTTTCCTCGGAGGCCCGTCACTTGTTGGACGGCTTGGTACAAGAACGTATAGACTCCAAAAGGGAAAAGGAAGATTTGTTGGACATGCTCATCGGGGCCCGTTATGAGGACGGAACACCCATGTCTCGGAGACAATTGTTGGACGAGGTAATGATATTGTTTACCGCGGGGCATGAGACTACGGCCAATGCATTGAGTTTTACCTTGTGGCTGCTGGCACGGCATTCCGATATACAGGAAAGAATATTTGCAGAAGTGGACAAGATCAATTTTGAAAAGGACAACATCATGGTTCAATTGGCCCAGTTGCCCTTTACCAGGCATTGTTTGGAAGAAGCCATGCGCTTATACCCTCCCGCTTACTTCATGGACCGGGTAAGTTTGGAGGAGGATACTATTGGTCCGTATACCTTTAAAAAGGGTACCGTTTGGTTAATGAGTCTTTATGAGCTACACCGTCATCCGGATTTTTGGAAAAAGCCAGAAGCTTTTGACCCTGATCGTTTTGATGTGGGTAGTACAAAGGATTTTTCCACCCATTACTTTCCATTTGGTGCAGGCCCCAGGATGTGTGTGGGAAATAATTTCGCAATGTATGAAATGATGATGGTCATTGCGGTCTTGATTCGGGAATACACCTTGGAGACAAACGATTCCATAAAACTAAACCCGTTGATTACCCTAAAACCAAAAAAGGCGCTGATCCGTTTTAATACGCGATAGGGGGTTTGGGAGTGACATCTTGGGCGTTGCTTTTTGGGGAGAATCGTACATTAGCAAAACAATCGGGCCATTAAAAGATCTTTTCGTCGACCCATGGGCAATACAACAAAACATACGGCAATGATCAAGGCCGAGGCCCAACGCCTCGGATTTTTGTCCTGCGGTATCTCCAAGGCGGAATTTTTGGAGGAGGAGGCCCCGCGATTGGAAAAGTGGTTAAACCAGAATATGCACGGGGAGATGCAGTATATGGAAAACCACTTCGATAAACGTTTGGATCCCACCAAACTGGTGGAGGGCTCAAAATCGGTGATATCCTTATTGCTTAACTACTATCCTGGGGAACAGCAATCAGGGGATACCTTAAAAGTGTCCAAGTATGCCTATGGCCAGGATTACCACCAGGTCGTTAAATCGAAACTCAAGGCATTGCAGGAGTTTATTTCCTCGGAAATCGGAGAGGTACACGGTAGGGCCTTTGTAGATTCCGCCCCGGTGCTGGACAAGGCCTGGGCGGCCAAAAGCGGACTCGGATGGATTGGCAAAAACAGTAACCTGTTGACCCAAAAAGTAGGGTCTTTTTACTTTATTGCAGAATTGATCCTGGATCTGGATTTGGACCATGATGCCCCTGTCACCGACCACTGTGGTAGTTGTACGGCCTGTCTGGACGCTTGCCCCACGGGGGCCATTGTGGAGCCTTTTGTAGTGGATGGCAGCAAGTGTATTTCCTATTTTACCATAGAGCTCAAAAATGAAATACCCATTTCGGTACAAGGGCAATTCGCGGATTGGATTTTTGGCTGTGATATTTGTCAGGATGTCTGTCCTTGGAACCGTTTTTCCAAACCACATAGGGAACCTTTGTTTGATCCGCATCCGGAGTTGCTATCCATGAAGAAGAAGGATTGGGAGGAAATTACAGAGGATGTGTTTCGCCGTGTTTTTCAAAAATCGGCGGTAAAACGCACCAAATTTTCCGGTCTTAAAAGAAATATTGCGTTTTTGAAAGACACTACAACGTTGTAGTTTTGAGTGGATAGGAAAATGCGCGGATAGGCGCATTTTTTTTTAGTAATATAGGGGCTCCAATAGGCGATATGCAGAACAAAGTTCAGTTGATTACCTACGTCGACCGTTTGGGCGGTGCTGGGATATCCTATCTTAACGAGCTGGCAAAGGGCCCGTTTCAAGGTCTTTTTGGCGGGATACATTTGCTTCCTTTTTTTAATCCGATAGACGGACAGGATGCCGGGTTTGATCCTATTGACCATACCCAAGTAGATCCCCGTTTGGGCGATTGGTCTAATGTTCGGGAATTGGGAAAAGAAGTAGGCATCATGGCCGATCTGATCGTAAACCATGTATCCGCGCAATCCCTACCGTTTCTAGCGTATCTGGATCAGGGAGCAGCCTCGGAATACGCCGGTTTGTTCCTGACCAAGGAAAAAGTATTCCCAGATGGGGCATCGGAAGCTGAAATTGCGCAAATCTACCGTCCCAGACCGGGTCTCCCGTTCACCGAATTCCAATTGGCGGATGGTACGCTAAGCACCCTTTGGACCACTTTCACCGCCAATCAGATCGATATTGATGTACACTCCCCAAGGGGCAAGGCCTATTTGGAAACTATTTTGGACACCTTTCAAAAGGCGGGTATTACCATGATTCGTCTGGATGCCGCCGGATATGCGGTAAAAAAGCGC
>JBCCZF010000372.1:0-4082 GCA_039188035.1 Bacteroidota bacterium
ATTTCTGCAAACCAACGCAGCGAAGATAATTAAGGTTAAGTATCCAATAGAATTAGACAACAAAATAGGATACCACACGCAATATCTAATAACATCCAAAATAAAGACTTTTGACTTTCTTGTAGTAAGCAACCAAAACATAGACTTGGAAAATCTAATAAAACGGATTCATGTAAGGTAACATCCACTACCCTTTGTTATTCGATAGGAGGTTAAACCTTATGGTATCTCATCCTAAAACACCCCCATGTACACGTTCATCAAAAAACCCCATATTGTTTTTTTCCTTTCCATCCCTGTACTGTTGGTCCTAGGGATATTGTACAAGGACGCCACATTTGACATCAATGTCTACGACACCTATTTTGTTATTTCCTACCAGAATTGGGTCATTCTCGTCTCCCTCTACTTTTTTACAATCGGAATGCTGTACCGGGTTTTACCACAGGGAAACCGGACACTATCCCAAAGCTTGACCTGGATCCATATAGCCCTGACTTTTGGCGGAGCACTCCTGGTATGGGTTTTAACGGTGTTATGCGGCAACGATCCCATGGCGTATAAATTGAGCAACAACGTAACCACCGCAATAACTATAACGGTGGTTCTCATGGGCATTGGGCAACTTCTTTTTCCCATCAATGTCCTTTATGCCATTTCTAGGGAATTCAAAGGATAAAGCATTGCCCATCCGAGGTCTTCTGTGGGATAAGCCCGATATTTCTTATTCCTCAAATGGCAGGTTCGCGCGATAATTTCGATCGATTTTGCTAGTGTCCCCATTATTTTGGAGTGTATACACCTTAACTTTAGGGTCGAAAAATGCCACGGAAATAGCATGTCCCAGGAGTCGCCCTTACGAAAAATAATCCATGTGGATATGGATGCCTTTTATGCTTCCGTAGAGCAGTTGGACAATCCGGAGCTGCGTGGGAAACCGGTTGCCGTTGGGGGCAGTTCCAAACGAGGAGTGGTCTCGGCAGCCAGTTATGAGGCCCGCAAATTTGGGGTACGCAGTGCCATGAGCAGTGTATTGGCGCGCCGCAAATGCCCCGAACTTATTTTTGTACGGGCGCGATTTGATCGGTATACGGCAATTTCCCGAAAAATCCGTGAAATTTTTCTGGACTATACAGATTTGGTGGAGCCCCTATCCCTGGACGAAGCCTATCTGGACGTCACCGTGAACAAGAAGGGAAATCCTTCGGCCACTTTGATCGCCAAGGAGATACGGCAACGCATCCTGGAGGAAACAGGCCTTACCGCCTCGGCAGGAATCTCCATCAATAAGTTTATCGCCAAGGTGGCCAGTGATATTAATAAGCCCAACGGACAAAAAACAATCAATCCCGAGGAAGTAATTTCCTTTTTGGAGACCTTGGAAATCCGAAAGTTCTACGGCATCGGCAAGGTTACCGCCGAAAAAATGTACAAACTAGGGATTTTTACAGGTAACGACCTCAAGGAAAAATCCGAAGAGTTTCTCACGGCGACCTTTGGGAAAAGCGGAAGTTATTACTATCAGGTAGTACGGGGCGTCCATACCAGTGCGGTAAAGCCCGATCGCATTCCCAAATCCGTAGGGGCGGAACGTACCTTTAGCGAAAACCTGAGCAGTGAAGTGTTTATGTTGGAAAAATTGGATCATATTGCCCAGGAACTGAACCGCCGTTTAAAAAAGTCGGGGATTGCCGGAAAGACCATCACCCTAAAAATCAAGTACAGCGATTTTACCTTGCAGACCCGTAGCAGGACCCTCCCCTATTTTATCTCAGATCAGACCTTGATCCTGGAAACGGCCAAGGACCTCCTCTACCAGGAAAAACTGGAGAATTCCGTACGCCTTCTGGGAATCTCCCTGGCCAATCTAAATACGGGCGAAGACAAAAAGGATGTCCCCAAAGAGACGGTTTCCGTACAGTTGAAATTTGATTTTTGAGTCTCTAGCGTTGTTTTTGGTAGAATATGCCTTCCTGGCAAAAAACAGAAATAGGGTTAAGCCAGTACCCTTTCCAATTTTCATTATCTTGCGCGCTTTAATCAGCGTTCCCCGTGCGACAACATATCATTGCTACGGCATCCGTTCTTTTCTATACCCAGGGCTATAACCAAACCGGCATCAATGAAATCATTGCCAAAGCGGGGATAGCCAAGGCCACCCTTTACCATCACTTTAAATCCAAGGAGGACATCTGTATTGCCCATCTTCAATTTAGGCATGCAGCCTTTATGGAGGCCTTGCGGACCTACATCCCCGGGCGGGGCAAGGGGAGACCACAATTGTTGGGCATTCTGGATTTTTTAAAGGAGCTCTACCGGGAAAAGTCCTTTAATGGTTGTTGGGGCCAGAAGGCCCTGGCCGAAATTCCAAAGGACAATATAAAAATCCGCCAGGAAGTGCAGCAACAAAAGAAGGAACTCTTAGCTTTTATTAAGGAAACGGTAAATGCCAATATTAAAAACCTCTCCCGAGCGGAGGCCGAAAAAATTGCCAGCGGTTTATTTCTTTTGTACGAAGGGGCTATAAGCCAAAGTAATCTTGAACAAAGTGATTGGCCCATCTACTCGGCCCGGCGTTTAGGAATCCTGTTACTTCCCGAGGGTTTATAGGGAAAAGCCCGATAGTTTTAAAAAACCATCGGGCCAAACACCTAAACCAACCAAAATAACAAATAAGCTGTTCTTTATCCGTGTCGTACCTATACTTATTGCACGATCAAGGTATTGTCCGTTGCCGTGGGGTTCAAGGGACAGAAGTATACATATTCCCCAGCTTCCAAAACCGTGGGCTTGGATCGCTGCTTCTCCCCGGTCTTTACCCTCTCGGTCACATAAGCGGTTTGAATATGGTTTTCCGGCTTACTAATGTCCTTTCCTTTTTCAACCAGGACAAAACCTACATCATGTCCCACAGCATTATTTGAAATCTCAAAGACATAGGTACCTGCGGGAACCGTTAATTGTTTTTGGGTAAACGCCCCCGGGATCTGTTCCAAAACGATGGTCTTTGCCCCGTCCTTCATCATTTTGTCTTTCTTCATCATTTTGTCCTGGGCATTGCCAGAAAATATGGCCCCAAAAACCAATACGGTCGCTACTACTAGTTTTTTCATCTTTTTGAATTTTATCTTTATAAATTACTGATGTGGTTTAAACGTTACGCATCAATGGTTTCCAGTGGCTGGGCTTCGGGAAAATCTACAGGGACCTGGGTAGTCTTGTGCAGATAATTGCTAATGGTCTTCTCGCCTACCAATACAATGGTATCGATGAGGTTTTCCTTGGTCCACCCAGCTTGGAAAAAGGCTTCCAAAACCTGGTCGTCCGCGGTTCCCCTATTTTCGGTCAGATTCTTGGCCAAGGCGGCCAGGGCATCCAATTTGGTATCAAAAGAGGCATGGCCGGCCCTAAGTTCCAAGATCTGATCTTCTGAAAATCCGTTCATTTTTCCGATTGCCGTATGGGCGGATAGGCAATAGATACAGTTGTTTACCTGGCTAACTGCTAAATTCACAACTTCTTTTTGCTTCGCAGTCAAGGAAGTCTTGGCATTACTTAGGGCCAAATAATTCGCCAAGGCATTCTCTGAATACGCATAGGTAGCATAGAGATTGGGAACGAAGCCTAAAGCGCCTTCCAGTTTGTCAAAAATAGCTTGATTGTTTGTGCTTACTTCTTCGCGTTTGGGTACATTAAATGTGCTCATGATTTTACGTTTTTGTGTTATTCCCCTGAATCGGTACTTTTCCGGTTTGGGAGAGCTAACGATTATTACATATGGATTACATGTTCTTTTAGAGTTTCGTACTCTTCAATTACAATGCAAAGATGCGGTATAAAGCAGGGGGGGTGTTAGGCACTATTTCCCGAGCACTGGTATAAATTTCCCTTAAGGTTTAAATCAATGGAAAAATAGGTTTTATATTGGCATTGCAGCGCGGGATATTGAAGTGACATATCTTCGTAAATCCTGAATAAGGAAAGAAAGAACACCCCGGATCGGTATTGGGTCCAGGGGTACACCAAAAAGCTAAACCATGCTTTTTTCCCGATATTGGGTGGGCGATTGCCCCATCATCTTC
>JBCCZF010000373.1:0-4073 GCA_039188035.1 Bacteroidota bacterium
CAAGGTGGCCCCATCCTGATAAATACCACTTACCAGGGCGGCCAATAGCATAAAACCGCCATTGCAGACCAACAACAGCCCCATAATATGGAAAATAATTCGGGAATTGAGCGTCATTACAGGAACAATCTTTCAATTACAGGAATAACGTTGGGCAGGCAGCAGACCACCACCCGATCCCCTTCCTGGATACGGAACCCTCCCAGGGCAATGATTCCCTTTCCGTCCCGCACCACGCCCCCAATGGTGGCCGATTTGGGAAAATCCAGCTCACGGATAACGCTTCCGGTTACCTTGGAATCTTTTTTAACCACAAACTCCAATATTTCCGCGTTGAGGTTGTTCAGCCGCATTAGGGCGACCACCTCCCCTTTTCGGATATAGCGGAAGATGTTGTTGGCCGCCAAAAGCTTCTTATTGATCAACGTATCGATGCCTATGGAATGGGAAAGTTGAAAGTAATCCATGTTCTCCACCAGGGCAATCGTTTTTTTTATGTGCTTGGACTTCGCCACGAGACAGGACATAATATTGGTCTCGGAATTTCCGGTTACTGCAATAAAGGCATCCATGGAATCCAGACTTTCCTCTTCCAGAAGTTCCACATTGCGGCCGTCCCCGTTTATGACCAGGGCATTGGGCAGATCATCCGCCAGATCAAAAGCCTTCTCCTTGTTCTTTTCAATAAGTTTTACATTGAATTTCTTGGTACAGAGGTCCCGGGCCGTTTTAAAACCCACCTTGCTCCCACCCAAGATCATCACATTCTTGATTTCTGCCTTCTTTTTTCCGGTAAGCTTGTAGAGCTCGTCCACCCCCTCCTTTACGGTAATAAAATACACCTGATCCCCTTCCTTAAAAACCGTGTCCCCCCTGGGGATTACCGTAAATTGCGTTCCCAATCGCTGTAGGGCAATGGGCATGAAATGAAGTTCTGGAAAAATGTTTGCGGCTTCCTTCACCATTTTCCCAACAAAGGGGGCCCCTTTGGGCAAGGAAACCCCTACCATGATCAACATACCGTCCTCAAATTCATAGGTATCGTTAAAGGCCGATTTGTTCAACAAAAGCTGTATCTCCGTAGCGGCCAATTCTTCGGGCGATATCAATTCATCGATTCCCAGTTCCGAAAATTGGATTACCTCCTTATGGTCCACAAATTCCGTATTTGAGATTCGGGCAATGGTCCGCCTGCTTCCCAACTGTTTGGCCAGCATACATAGCGTGAGGTTGGTGGTTTCCGAAGAAGTGACCCCAATGACCAGATCTGATTTTTCCACCTGGGCATCCCGCAATACGGAAATAGAGGTGGCATCCCCTTTTAATACCCGAATGTCCAAATGATTGTCGGCATAGACCAGACTGTCTTTTTTAGTATCGATAAGGGTTATATTCTGGGATTCGTAAGACAGTAGTTTTGCCAAATGAAACCCTACTTCGCCGGCACCGGCTATAATAATCTTCATTGAATTTCGGATAATGTCGTCATGACATGGCTACCAAATGGATCAAAAGACCCAGAGAACTTCATTAGGAGTAATAGGACTTTCACCGGTTGTATCCCTAGGAGAAGTCCCAATTGTGGGGCAAAGCTACATAAATAAATTGTGTTGCTCCTAAAAACGGCCTCTAATCCCAAAATGGTGTACAAAACCGACCAAGGAAAACAAAATACTTTGTGCCTTCCGAGAAAGAAACGTCGTATCCACCGTTTTTGTATGTTGGATGGGTATAAATCGATAAAATGGTTTTCCCGTCCAAAGGGAAGATCCCCATTCCGATACACTATATTTGTCCAAAAAATGGCAGCAATGCGGAAGAAAGTAAAGCCATATAGTAATTCCCCATCGAGCAAAAAGGAGCAGGTTACCCAAATGTTCGATACCATTTCCGGGAATTACGACGGTCTCAACAGGGTCATTTCCTTGGGATTGGACGTCCAATGGCGAAAACAGCTGGTAACCCTACTTGCAGAAAAGCGACCAGACCATATCCTGGACATTGCCACGGGGACCGGGGATTTGGCCATTAACCTTGTTGACACGGGCGCCCAGCGGATCGTGGGCCTGGATATCTCCAAGGGTATGCTGCAAGTTGGCCGGAAAAAAGTTGCCGCCAAAGGTCTGGACAATACGATTGAAATGGTGGTCGGGGATAGCGAAAACCTCCCCTTTCCGGAAAACAGCTTTGATGCCGTTACAGTGGCCTTCGGGGTGCGCAACTTCGAAAACCTGGAAAAAGGGCTTTCCGAAATTTACCGTGTCCTAAGGCCTTCGGGTATCTTTGCAATCCTTGAGACGGCCGTTCCCTCAAAATTTCCGTACAAACAGGGTTATCATATCTATACCAAATACCTCTTGCCCGCCATTGGAAAACTTTTCTCCAAGGATAAATCGGCCTATGCCTATTTATCCAAATCCGCATGCCACTTCCCACATGGGGAAAACTTCAACAATATTTTGCGCAAAACGGGGTTTATAGATGTAGCGGACAAACCCAGGACATTTGGGGTCGCCTCCATCTATGTTGCCACAAAGTAAATTCCCCTGGGGAAAGGTAGGCTGGCCCGAGAGGCATGGATTGGAAAACAATTTTGATTTCGAGGCATCCCGAAAGCTCCAGTCCCAATACATATCGGGGGCTATCGGAACGAGCTCCTAAGCAACTTGCCTGGCGGCGGTCAGGTGTAAATCCCGATTATCGAGTAAAGGTATGAAGCACATTTTTCTGATTTGTACAGGCCTATTCCTATGGGGCTCCCCGCTATTTGGGCAGTTTAATGAAAAACCTGTCCTGAATCTGGAAAACGAGGATGAGCCCCTGCTTAACTACGGATATTTTCTGGGGATAAACCAATACGATTTTATCTTTGAATATGAGCAGGATGGTGATGATGTCCTGGTAAGCAAGTCCCTAGGGTTTAATGTGGGCCTAATTGGGGAAATGCGCATCAACGAGTTTTTGGATCTTAGGGTGGAACCCGGGCTTTTTTACACACCCCGAACCTTGGGTTTCCCAGGGTTTGCGGACTCCTCCAGTGCCATTAGGGAAGTGAAATCCACCTATATCAATTTTCCATTACTGCTAAAGGTAAGTGCCCGCCGTTTGGGCAATTGGAAACCTTTTATCATTGGTGGTGCCTCCGCCTCTTTAAACCTGGGCAGCAACGAGACCAATAGGGATGACAATTCCGCAGGAACTTTTCGCATGAAAACCTGGACGTACAATTACGAACTGGGTTTTGGCATCGATTTTTATCTGGAGTATTTTAAATTTACCCCGTCCATTCGGGGCGTCTTTGCCCTTACCGACGAATTGGTCCGCGACAACGATCCCGACAGTCCTTGGACAGGCAATATAAACGGAATGCGCTCCAGGGGTATTTTTATCAACTTCACTTTTGAATAGACTCAAGATCTCCTTGAGAACACCGTTCAAAAACAACTGGGGCCCAAAGGCTAAGCCCTGCGTATTTCATGCAAAAGAATGGCGGTCGCCATAGCCACGTTGAGGCTTTCGGCCGTTGGTGATCCAAATTGGGGAATGCCTATGCGGTAATCGCATAACCCTTCTATCCACGGTGCAATGCCGTGCGCCTCATTGCCCATGACCAGAATGCCCTTTCCGGGCAAATCGGATTCACCCATAGGACGCCCATCCATAAAGGCGCCATAAATGGGCAATCCGGATTCCTCCAGGATTTTTGGCAAATCCCGGTACACAACGTTTACCCGGGCCATAGAGCCCATAGTAGCCTGGAGCACCTTAGGGTTAAAACAATCCACCGTATCCGGGGAACAGAGTAAATGGGGAATCCCGAACCAATCACAAAGCCGAATAATGGTTCCCAAATTCCCTGGATCGGACACCTGGTCCACAGCCAAGATCCAATCCGTAAATACTATTTCCCCTTCGGGCGGTTTATGGAATACACCCAGTACGCCATTTGGGCTTTTTAAAGCACTCATACGTTTCAGATCTGTTTCGGAAACAAGGGTTTGGGGCACATCCCCTAAATTGAAGGTCAAAGAATCCGCGGTATAGACGCCATAAACCCGTAACCCGGCATGGAC
>JBCCZF010000374.1:0-4057 GCA_039188035.1 Bacteroidota bacterium
ATAGGTAAAAACAATTATTGAACCTCCAATGCCGGCACAACCCACCTGTATTGGAGGGCCTTTTATTCGGATTGGATGTTAGAGAATCTTATTTCGATGTATTGTTTAGGTGTATTTTGGCAGTAACTTTAGGTAGTCCATCATTTTGTGGTAATGGCAATTACCCCCGATCCCCCGGATCCACCATAGGGTGCAGCCGCTGCACCCTTTAACAGGTTAATATCCTTTAGGTCCACGGGATTTAAGTTGGTCACGGACGAAGAAGGAACCACCGCGCCGTTTAGTACGATTAGTGCAGGAACACTTTGGGTACTTACGCTACCGGATAGGCCTTCCCTGAAATAGGCGTTATTATTCTGAACAACAACGCCTGCTATACGCGTCCGTATAATATCCCATACGGAATTAAAGGAAGCAAACTCCGCGGCCCTCTTTTCCTCCAAACGCTCTATAGCCGTAGCTCGGTATCTTTGCGAAATATGGCGAAACCCATCGTTGACCACATTACCTTCTCCGGGTATGGCATCGGATTGCAGCGTCATTTCTAAGATGATACGCTTATCCGGATCCTTGACCTTTATCTTTTCCGTATTAAAACCAGTCGCTGTGAACTTGAGCTTATCATTGTTTTGGACTTCTATGGTAAACTCGCCCTTGTCATCGCTATACGTTGTCTGCTTGCTCTTGGAAGCTTCAATTTGAATTTTCTCTAGGGGGATATCGTTCCAAATGGTAACCTTTCCCGAGACGGACAACGATTCATACGAAGGGGATTTTGCTACGAAAGCGCATAAAATAGGCAAGCAGGTTAGCACCAGCCCCAGAACTATTTTTGATTGCTTCACACTTCTACATTTTTAAGGGTTATTGGTCGTGGAGGATTTGAAACATGGGATTAACTCCGGTTTTCACCCATAGGGTTCCCATGTGGATGTGGTTTCAAGGGCAGTGTTCGCTTGTGTAAGTCTTTTGTCCCAAAAAAGGCCAAATCGGTAAGGCTAAGGGGCCAGTATGGCCCCGCTGCCTTACTTACTACTAGAGAACAAACCGCTAATTATTAACCTGAGTTCGGGTAAAATTGTTTTCACAGAACGTTTAGAATGACTTGGACCTGTGCATAAAACGACGAGGAAATATCGCGATATTTCGAGAAGTTTTAGGTGCGGTGACGGGTTATTATAAACGTTTCTTTCAAGACTTTCTTCTTTTTGCGGTAAATTCCCCGAAATCCCCTCGCAATATCCCGATATTGCTCTAAAATTTCAGAAAATTTCCCATCAAAAACAGAGAAAGCTGTGTTTACAATTTTACCCGAACTCAGGTTATTAATTAAATGTTTCCGGAATTCCGGGATACCTGTTGAAATAGTACAGATCGTTATCAACATAGGGAAAAACATTATGTTTGGATTCGGGTACCCAAAAAATGGGTGTGCTGGTATTGTTTTGGTCCTGCACCGCATCCAATTGGTCGGAATTGAAGGCCTCTGCCTGACTATTATAGGGAAAGCGTTCCACCATACGATTGTCCTCCCGGGAAGTACCGTCCGTATGGATAAACTTCCCCAGGGTAGGATGCCTTGTTCTACGTAATTCGGAAAAGAGTTCCAAGGATTCGGCCACATTAAGGTCTATATACTTTTGCTGCATAATAATTTCCAGTTTGGCCTCATTGTCCAGCGCATCGTCAAAATCCTGGCCGATCTTGGACGCCCAATCCTCAATAACCGTTGTATTCGGTCTCTCCGGGAATATCATATTATAAAAATTGACCCCTTTGCCATTATAGTCGTCCACTTGCAATACGTCAAAACTGGTAGCGGCGTTGGTGCTTTCACCGATCTCATTTTGGGTATACCAAAAATTGATGGAACTTCTCACCGCATTTTCAATATGATCTCGGGCCGAGGCACCCGTATTCACCAGCCCTTTCATTACGGCCTCGGCCAAGATCAACTCAACTTCCGTACGTGTAAACAATCGGTAGGGTTCCGCAATATTGATGATCGAATAGTTGTTCCAATGGGTAATGGCATCACGATCCATATGTGTGGCCGGATCGTTATAACGATCGTTCCCCGTCCATTGAAAAAAATTGTACCCGAACTCCGCTTGGTTCAAGGCGGTAACGGCATCCTCCACGGCACCCCCGATCCGGGAATCATAGGTCATGGGTATATACAGTCCCTCCCTGTTGGGCAGGGCCAGGGCAGGCAAACGGGGATCGTCCACCCCTTCTGTATAGATATGGTCTTGGTCGGCGTCCAACCAGTACAAGATTTCCGGAGACATTTGTGTGTTGTAGTTCCATCGGGAGAAGTTGCCCTTGTAGGTACCCCCATTAACTATGGTAATCCAGCCTTCATCGGAAGGCCCGATCAAATCTGTGGTCGGTAGGTTGCCATCTGCTACAATTTCCGAAATAATCGCCCCTGCCTCTGTCGGATACACATCGCTGACGCGTATGGCGGCCCTAAGACGCCACACATTGGCCAATTGCACCCATTTTTGGGTATCGCCCTTGAACAGTATATCATAGGTAGGCAAGAGTTGTTGCGCCCTTGTGGAAAGGGTGGAAACGTTAATGGCTGCAATGGCATCCGCCAATTCCTTATACTCGACCATAATGTCCTGATAAATTTCCCAAGGGTCGTCAAAGGCGGGAAAAAAGACCCCTTCAGAAGCCTTTCCGGCATCAAAATAGGGAATGGAATTGTACATGTCCACGGCTTTTGAATACCTGTTCAATCGCATAATACGAATCATGTACAGATATAGGATATTGTCCATGCGATCCGTTTCGTTCATCCCATCCAAAATCTCCTCCATCGTAGCCAACTCCAGAAAAACACCGGAGGCAAAAGTGTAGGTATTCTGTATGCCGATTTCGGTAATACTCACGGCATGGTTGTCATAATCCGAATAGCGCTCGTCCAATCTATGGGCAGCCGATGCAATATGCGCCCTAACGGGAATCCCGTTGTACGTATTTACTTGACGGAACCAGGAAAATGGCGTGCGCATCTCCGCGGCATCCCCCATCATTTGGGCAAATAGTCCGGGCACCACGTTCTCCGTTGGGGAATAGACCCCGGGGTCTGGAAAAAGTTCTTCCAACCGATCTTCGCAAGCCGTTAGCTTGGCAAGCAGGATTACAAGTAGTATATATCTATTTTTTTTCATGATCACAGGTTTAAAGTCCAAAGGTGAATTGTATACCAAAACTCTGGGGCGATGGCAAAACGGTATTACCCACAAAGGCCTTGGTACCATCTGCCGATTCGGCGTCGAAATTGGGCAAGGTCCTATATAGAAACCCGATATTACGGGCAAACAAGGCCACCGACAGGCGCTGCATATTGAGCTTTTTTGTTACGGAAGACGGAAAGTTATAGGACAGGGAAAGCTCCCTGATCTTGATATAATCGTTATCATACCTATTGGTGACCCCATCCAAGGGCTCCGCTCCTGTGGCAAAGATGTAATTGGCCGTGTAGTAGTCATTGGCCGATACGATCCTATCATTTTCCTCATAGGTTACTATAGGGTTATCGGGATCGGAATCGTCAATAATTTCCTGAACCCCATCCACGATTATACCATCATGGTACACCAGGCCATACTCCGCTCCCGCCGGGGCCGCTTGATCGTGCTCCCATGGGATGTTTTCCCCAGTGGTTTCATCAATGTAATAGGCCAGGCCTCCATATTTTTCGTTTCTTCCAAAAAGGGATTGTACGGAGGCCCCAGTACCCTTAAGGACATAATCCTTAAAGTTATAGAGCGTGGCCCCAAAGGAATAATCAAGAAAAAATCCCAGGTTCCAGTTCTTATACCTGAAATTGGTGGACAACCCTCCCAAAAAGTCGGGATAAATATTGCCGGTAAGGGTTTCATTTACTTCATCCAAAGCGTATTCCGTCCCATTGGGCACTACAATCCGTTCTCCGGCAAAAGGTCCACTTTCCACAATACGCGGCCCTTGTGCGTAAATATTCCCGGAACGTTCCCCCTCGCGGGCCAGGATTTCTACCTGGTGGCCCACGCTGGTTATCAAT
>JBCCZF010000375.1:0-4036 GCA_039188035.1 Bacteroidota bacterium
ACGAGGTCCAAGTACAACATTTTCGGTTTTTTAATGTTCTAGAAAAACAATTTCCCCCAAAGGTATTTCTGAATTTTGAGTGCGCATGAATCGGGGAATAGTAGTTCTTATATTGAATCTTGGATGTGCCTTTTTGGCCCAGGCCCAGCTAAGTGATCTGCATTATTTACCTCCCTTAAAACAGGGACAAGATAATCAGGCGATTCGTGATCAGGCCATTTATCTTTCCACCCCTGAGACCACCGCCTTCACCGTAAATGCCTACAGAGGTACGGCAAGTACCCCAATAGCTACGTTCTCCATTTCCAACACCAGTGCCGCAGTCTACAATCTTCCGGACGGGGATAACGACATTACCTTGGTAACCAATGCGAATACGGGGGTAATCCTGAACAATAGCGGTCTTCGTTTTGAAGCCCCGGGGGGGAACCGATTTTATGTGAATTATAGAGGTATTTCCAACTCCCAGGCGGCATCGTTGACCTCCAAGGGACGAATTGCCCTGGGCACTTCCTTTAAATGGGGAGGTATACCCAACCTGGGCTCCCATTCTTCCAAGAGTACTACCCTGGGCATAATGGCCACAGCGGACAATACAACCGTTACGCTTAGTGGTTACGATCCCAATTGCGAGTTTCGATTAGGTAGTGATGCCGGCGGGATTACGGCAGATTCCTATCAAGTTGTCCTGGATGCCAATGAATCCTTTGTTTTTGAGGCCTATTTGGCACAAAATGCGGCAAATTTGGATGGCTGGTTGGGCGCATCCATCACGGCGGACAAGGACATCGCCATTAGCAATGGGGGCTTAAATGTGGGCAGGCAGGCAGGCTCGGGCAACCGTGATGCCGCCATTGACCAGCCCGTTCCACAAAATAGCATAGGCAAGGAATACGTATTTGTCCGGGGTGCAGGAACCAGTGCTACGGAGTTTCCCATTATTATCGCTACCCAGAACAATACGGAAATCTATGTGAACGGATCTACTACGCCTGTTGCAACGATAAATGATGGTGACTATTTTGAAGTGCCCAGTAGCTACTATTCCTCCTCCTCCGCAGGTGCCAATATGTTCGTTTACACCTCAAAGGATACCTATGCTTATCAATGTTTGGCCGGGGGAACCCCGGTGTATACCCATGGCCTTAACTTTGTGGCCCCTTTGAATTGTTTGTTGCCCGACAGAATGGACAATATCCCGGACATCACCAATATTGCCGGAACCACCATGAATGGCGGGGTCACCATAATTGCCTCCACAACTACGCCTAATACGAACATTGTAGTCACGGATGGTTCCGGGACCGTGTCCCTGCCGAGTCCCGTGAACGTTTCGGGGTCTTCGGATTGGAAAACGTTTTACATTCCCAATTTGACCGGGAACGTAAGTGTCCATTCGTCTGGCCCAATTGCCGTAGGTTTTTTTGGACTTAATGGTGCTCGCGGACTTGCCGGATATTTTTCTGGTTTTGATACCGTCCCCAGCGTGGACCTTCTGATTACGGGAGGCGGCTGTTTGCCCGGGGAAACATTGGAAATTTCGGACGGCGAGACCTATGATGCCTATCAATGGTTCGAAAATGGCGACTTGATTCCCGGGGCGACTTCATCCAGTTTTGCCGCTACCGTGGCAGGAGATTATTATGTGCGCGTAACCCGGGGTTCTTGTAGTTATGACTCCAATACCCTATCTGTATATTACTGCAATCCGGATATTGAACTCAATAAAAGTGCGGATGTGTCCCAGATTCGCGAAGGAGACTTGGTAACCTTTACCCTTACGGTTCAAAATTATGGATTTGATCCGGCAACCAATCTAGTCGTTACCGATTTGCTTCCGGCCGGCCTATCCTTGGTTTCGGCAAGTCCTAGTACGGGCAGCTGGACGGCGCCCGATTGGAATATTGGTACTTTGAATAGAGGTGTCCTGGAAACCCTTACCCTGGTGGCCAGTGCCGATTTCAATACGCTTCCGGTTCCCGTCCTCAACTTGGTCAACACCGCAACAAACCATCAAGATCAAACGGATAACAACCTTACGCCCGATCATCCTACCGCCGCTATTTTGGTTATCAATGATTTTGACAATGACGGATATGTTGATAGTGAGGACCTGGACGATGACAACGACGGTATTTTGGATTGTACGGAGTCCCAAGGTTCTCTGGCCAATGCTACCTTTGGTTGGCGTTTAAACAGCCCAGCGGGAACGCTTATGGCCGATACCTTTACCCATTCCGATGTAAACAACTGGTTCCTGGCCTCCACAACCCCGTATAGTTTTAACGGTATCACCGCAAATACACCCGCTTCTGCCATAGAAATTGCGCATATGCCCTCCAACTCCTTTGAGGATGCTGTAGATCAAGGGGATTACATTGAGGTTTCCTTTACCACGGCGCCCAATCTTGTAGATCCCGTATTGCATAATATTAGCTGGGGTTGGGATCAACTGTCGGGAGGGGATTCGTATACGTTGGGGGCTAAGATTTCCACTGACGGATTCGTCTCCAGTATTACCACGGTTGAAGATATGGTCGTGACCAATACGGGGAGTGCCTATCAAGTATTTGACCTTTTGTCCCAAAGTTCTATTCCCCTGAAATCGAATACTACCTATACCTTCAGGGTATATGTATATGGCCAGGTCGATGATGATTCCGGGGTAAACCATTCCCTGTTCGATGACCTGGACTTCACGATTTCTTCCTGTAGGGGAGTGAATTCCGATGCGGACACCTTTTTGGATAGCTATGAGTTGGATTCGGATGACGACGGTTGCTCGGATGCCAATGAAGCCTATGCGGATGGCAACGCCGATGGAGGTGATGGCGGGGAGTTTGGCACCCTGCCCCTTACAATAAACGGGGATGGTACCGTAAGCTCGGCTTCCTATGGCAGTCCTGCCGATGAAAACACCAACGCCGTTTATGATTTTCAGGAATGGGGGTCCCCCCCGGTAATTACCGCCCAGCCTCTGGACCAAAAGGTCTTTTTGGGGAACGACGGTACTTTGGCATTATCCGATACGAATACGGATGTGTATCAATGGCAAGTAAGCACGGATGATGGAAACAGTTTCTCGAATATAGTGGACGGTACCGACTATTCGGATACCCAGACGGCCACCCTAACGATCTTGTCCCCGGATTTGGACAAAAACGGTTATAGGTATCGTGCTGTTTTGGTACGTGATGATTATGTATGCGGTTCTACCGTTTCCAATACCGTGATGCTTTCCGTTGGACCGGCTACAATACTTACCAACCGGAGGATTACTGTACGGATAAAAAAGGACTAAAGCGGTAAAAAGGGCATTACTTACTTGGCGCTAGGAGGATAAACAAGGGCAACTGAAGACCGCCTATGCGAACTTTAAAACCTTGTGTGGTAGTTTTTGAAGTACGGTCTAGCCATGCGCACTGGCCTCTTTTTCTTCCGCAGTACTGGGATTGCGCGTGGCATAGAAGTATAGGGAATGGGTGTCTATTTTCACACCAAAAATGTCTTCCACCGTCTCCTTGACATTTTGGATTCTGGGATCACTGAATTCTAGGATTTCACCGGTATCTGTCAAGATGATATGGTCGTGCTGACCATCAAAAAAGGATTTCTCGTAGTGCGCCATGTTTTTTCCAAACTGATGCTTGCGGACGAGATTGGATTCAATAAGGAGCTCCATGGTATTATACAATGTGGCACGGCTTACGCGATAGTTCTTATTCTTCATAAGCACATAGAGCGAATCAATATCGATATGTTCATCACTGTTGTATATCTCCTCGAGAATTGCATATCGTTCCGGGGTTTTCCGATGCCCGTTTTCCTCAAGAAACGTACTGAAAATGTTTTTGATTATCTGTAGACTGCTCTCACATGCCATGGCCAAACGCTTTGAGGTAAAGGTACAAATTTGGGATGATATATGATGCCTTGGTGTCTGGCTTGATAGCACATACAAAAAAGCCGGTTTCCAATTTAGGCAGGTCCAAAAACAATATGGTGACGGGCTAAGGCGAATAGGGGCGTTTCATCC
>JBCCZF010000376.1:0-4035 GCA_039188035.1 Bacteroidota bacterium
CGGGAATTTTTAAAAAACGGATTCATATAGGAATAATGACAAAGTGATACAAAAGGCAGTGTGCCCCTAAATATAAGGTATATTAGAAATCCCCGCAGAGCATGTTTTTGACCAGGGCCCGTTACACAAAAAGGAATACCTTTGTCAACCTATGCTTTTACGGGCATTCCCATGGGGTAGAATGGGCCTATGGCGAGTTCCCCAAAACCGGGGTAAATGCGCTTTTGACAAATGACCCCTTGGCATTTTGAACGTACGAATAAAAAAGGCATGCGCGGTCATGCAAGAGGCGGCAAACGGAGACCCTTTGCAGCCAATATCCCCGAGCTCCGTACATGCTGCGATTTTATATCTAAAAAAAGCAAATAGGAAAACGATATTATGCCGCGACTAGAAATCCATACGAAAATACGGGCTCCCCAAGAATTGGTCTTTGATCTGGCCAGAAGCATCGACCTTCATGAAATTTCAACCGAACATACCGGGGAGCGTGCCATAGGGGGAAGGACCACCGGTTTGATAGGAAGAGACGAAATCGTAACCTGGCGGGCCAGGCATTTTGGAATCTATCAAACCCTCACCTCAAAAATCACTGCGTTTGAACGCCCCCATTTTTTTGTGGACGAAATGCAAAAAGGTATTTTCAAGGCCTTTAGACATGAACATCATTTCGCGACCTTGGACAACACCACCCTAATGACCGATAGCTTTACCTACACGTCCCCCTATGGGGTTTTTGGCCAGCTGGCCGATATGCTGTTCCTAAGACGATATATGACCCGTTTTCTCATAAAACGAAACCGGACTGTCCAAAAATTCGCGGAATCCGACCAATGGCAAACCCTTATCCCATGAAACCCTTTATCGCCGATACTACCTTTACCGGAGTGGATTATTCCAAAAACCGCCTGCCCAAAGCGGACTATGAAAACTGTGAATTTCACGGTTGCGATTTTTCAAATGGATATCTGGACAACCAAAATTTTATGGAATGCCATTTTGTGGAATGCAATCTGAGCAACACCAACCTGGCCCATACCGTTTTTAAGGAGGTCACGTTTTCCCATTGCAAATTAATAGGACTCCACTTTGAGGACTGTAACGACTTCCTTATGGATTTTCGGTTTACCGATTGCACCCTGGACTTTTCCTCTTTCATGGGACTCACCCTAAACCAACAACACTTCACCAATTGTAGGATGGTCCAAGTGGATTTTACCGAAGCGAAGTTGCCCAAAGTAATTTTTGCCCAGTGCAATTTGGAAAAAGCTCTATTTTGGCAGACCCATCTGGAAGGGGCGGATTTTACCACCGCTCGCGACTACAGCCTGGATCCCGAGCAAAACCGAATAAAAAAAGCTAGATTTTCCAAGGAAGGGGTTCTTGGGTTACTGAAAAAATACGCTATTATAATTGAATAAAAAAGTTGAAATATGCCCAGTCTGACAAACCCTTTTATACGCCCACTGCTACTTATTTTAGTATTGGGAATCCCATGGATTTCCTGTACTCAAAAATCGGAGGGAAATGGAATGATCAAAGGCGTGTATGGGCATCCTAAACCCCTTTGGGAGCAAGGGTATACACTGAATGAACTCGGGGTAAACGCCGTTTTTCTGCACAGCGGTTCCCTAAGCCCGGAAATGGTGTATCGCGCGAAATCCGAGGGCGCCCAAATCTTTGCCGAGTTCGCCGTCCTCAACGGGAAGTATTATGTGGAGAAACATCCCGAGGCCTGGGCCATAAACGAACAGGGAGAAAAGGTAGAAGCCGCTACCTGGTTTATGGGCGTATGCCCAACCGATCCGGGCTTTCGCGAGCACCGCATAAGGGCATTGCGGGAATTGTTGGCCCAATATCCCCAATTGGACGGGGTCTGGATGGACTATGTGCATTGGCACGCCCAGTTTGAGGATCCCGAACCCATTTTACCGGAGACCTGTTTTTCGGAAAGCTGTATCCAAGGATTTTCCAAAGATTCAGGAATCCTCGTTCCCGAGGGAACCACGAGCCAAAAAGCCACCTGGATCCTGGAAAACCAGGAACAGGCGTGGCGCGATTGGCGGTGCCAGGTACTCGCTTCCTGGGCCAGGGAAATTAAGGACGTTCTGGAGGAAACAAAACCCGGAGCCCTGTTGGGACTATACCATTGCCCATGGACGGACGGGGAATTCAACAACGCCCGGAAACGCATCCTGGGGCTGGATTACCATCTGCTCAAAAATACGGTGGATGTTTTCTCGCCCATGGTCTATCACCAACGTATGGGACGAAGCCCGGAGTGGGTAGGTGAAAACATCGCCTGGCTGGGTAGGGAACTGAAGGTAGAATCAGGGAGCACTCCCAAAATTTGGCCCATTGTGCAGGCGCACAACAGTCCCGATAAAGTTACGTCCAGCGCGTTTAAAAAAGTACTGAAAGACGGTCTTTCTGGACCGTCCACCGGGGTGATGATGTTTACCACCAACGCCATAGCCGAGGACAAGGCCAAAATCCAGGTAATGCAGGACGTTTACTCGGGACATTGACCCGAACTGAAACTCCCCATACTGCCCCAAGAGCCCTTTCAAGGGATTCTTGTAAAGGTATAATGCGTATATTGTAGGAAATAGACAACCCCTTTTTGGAAACGACACGGACTTGTTTGGAATGCGGCACCGAAATCCGGGGCCGGGTAGATAAGAAATACTGCTCGGACCATTGCCGCAATGCCTATAACAACAAAGTAAACAAGGACGGCAAAAACTTGATACGGAACATCAATAATCGGTTGCGGAAGAACTACCGTGTCCTGGATAGTTTTGCCCTTCGCGACGGCAAGACTCGGACGACCCGTACCCGCCTTTTGGACAAGGGTTTCGATTTTGACTTTATCACCAACCTCTATACCACCAAAAAAGGAACCACCTACTATTTTGTCTATGACCTGGGCTATCTGCCGCTGGACAATGATTATTATATGATCGTAAAACGGGAATGACCCCCATTTGAAAGGCTTACTCATTCAAACCTAAAAACCGATGAAGGTGTTCTGGCCTCCTTGAGGATTGCTTCCATTTCCAGAACCATTTCGGGGTATTCGGTGGCGAGGTCATTTTCCTCACTCAGATCTTCCAACAGATTGTACAGTTCAATGGATGCCGCCGAATCCCTCAGGACATTGTATTTAACAGCCTTCCATGGCCCTCTGCGCACGGCCTGTCTTCCCCCCTTCTCGTGAAATTCCCAGTACAGGTAGTCATGGTCCTTCTGCCCAGCTTCGTTCAACAACGTGGGAAGGAAGGATATTCCATCCGTGTTTTTGGGATGTGCCATTTTAACCATATCCGTAAAGGTGGGGAATATGTCCCAAAATGCGGATACATGATCCGTCCTGGATCCGGCACGTATCTTTTCCGGCCAGCTAACAATCATGGGAACCCGTATCCCGCCCTCGTACAAATCGCGCTTATTCCCCTTTAATGGGCCATTACTGTTGAAGTATTTTGGATCGGCTCCCCCTTCAATATGTGGCCCGTTGTCCGACGTGAACAGGATAATTGTATTGTCCGCAATCCCCAACTGCTCCACCTTCTCCATAATCTCACCCACTTGGGTATCCAAAACATGGATCATTGCGGCAAATGCCGCATGGGGCTGCTCCTGCGATCCATAGGGGCCTTTCCGATATTTTGGGCCACTATCCACACCAACGTATCCCTCTTCCGGGGGGTATTTTCCCCGATACTTTTGCATAACTTCCTCGGGAGCTACCAATTCGGCATGCGGAATTATGGACGGCACATACAAAAAGAAAGGGCCCTCCTTGTTGGCCTCCATAAACTGTAACGTCTTTTCATGAATTAAATTAGGGGCATAAATACCTTTTTCCATCCCGGCATTTTCCTGTAATACCATAGAATCCCTATTGTGCCATAGGTGGCGGGGATAATAGTTGTGTCCCAAGCTCTGACAATTGTAACCAAAAAAGATATCGAAGCCTTGGCGAATGGGATCTCCTTCAGATCCGGGGGAACCGAGACCCCATTTACCAAA
>JBCCZF010000377.1:0-4034 GCA_039188035.1 Bacteroidota bacterium
ATAATGGGATGCCCGTATACAATGTCCCCGTAGAAATCCAAAAAGGAGGCTCCACGGTATGGAAGGCCTTCTCGGACAATCTGGGTAGGGCGGAATTGTGGATCGGGCTTCACGAAGACGGCCTACAACCTAATTTATCTACCTACACCCTTCTCGTGGACAATAGCCCGGTAAATGTAACCCTAATGCCCGCAGAACAGGGAATACACCGGATAAATATGGGCAGAACGGTGTCCAATTCCACTCGGGTAGAGCTCGCTTTTATAGTGGACGCCACGGGTTCCATGTCCGACGAGCTCGAATTTCTGAAGGACGACCTAATGGACGTCATCAATACCGTTAGCAACAACAATACTTCCTTGAACATTCTGACGTCCACTGTTTTTTATCGCGATGTTGACGATGACTATGTGGTACGGCATTCCGGATTTTCAAGCGAAATAGATCACACTTTGGCATTCATTAACCAGCAATCCGCGGATGGGGGAGGTGATTTCCCGGAGGCCGTACATACAGCATTGGCTACTGCGTTAAATGAACTTCAATGGTCATCCGATTCGCGTACACGAATCGCATTTATGCTTTTGGATGCCCCACCACATCACGAACCGCAGATAATCGACAAAATACAATCCCTTACCAAACTGGCCGCGGGAAAAGGGGTTAAACTAATTCCTATTACAGCAAGTGGAATTGACAAGGAAACGGAATTCCTTATGCGCTTTATGGCCATTGCCACCAATGGCACCTATGTTTTTATTACGGACGATAGCGGGATTGGCAATGATCATCTGGAGGCCAGCGTGGGGTCGTATGAGGTAGAAAAACTGAACGCGCTCCTAGTGCGCCTGATCGAGAAGTATTCCCAATGGCCCAATACCACAGGAAACGCTCCATAACGCAGTCCATTGCACTCCTAAAAATACGCGTACAGGCCGTTTGGCAATGTGCGATGGGTGCTGTTCCTTTAAGTTCCGGATTGGACATGACCCCAAAAATACGCCGAAAAAGTCCTAACAATGGGGAACGAAATACAGAACTCGTCTTGCGTTGTTATTATGTACTGTAAAATGATCTTTTGTGCCCAGCCGTATCTTCTGGCCGCTCTCTTAAAAAGCCCACAGGGCTTTCTTCGTTCGCCCCTGTCTTTTTCTCCCTCCATAGCAGGGGTACCGCAAAGGAGGCGGTACAAGTCTGCAGCTCAAAAAGCCCATCATTTGGGCACAACCCGTCCGACCGGAACGCCCGCCTGAACGAGATCGGGCAGGGGCGGGAACCTAATTCCGCTATCGGGACGCTTAAACAAAACAACTCAAGACGAGTCCACAAAATCCTCGGAAAGGATCTGTAGCTTTGCAACAACTTTTTTCCCATTCGGGTATTCCGAGGGAAGGGCTAAAAACAATGACAAAAATACTCTTACTTTCAGACACCCACGGCCATTTGGACAAGGCCATCTTAAAATATGTGGCCCAAGCCGATGAAGTTTGGCATGCCGGAGATATTGGAAATAGTAAGGTTACGGATACTTTGGCCGCCCTGAGACCCCTAAGGGCAGTATATGGCAATATTGACGACAACGGTATCCAAAAACAATTCCCCCTGGACAACAGGTTTTTGTGTGAACAGGTACACGTATATATGACCCATATTGGAGGCTACCCGCCCAAATACAATCCCAGGACTCGAAACGAAATCCAAAAAAACCCGCCCAAGCTGTTTATCTCTGGACACTCCCATATTCTCAAGGTACTATGGGACAAGGAACGCAACATTTTGCACATGAACCCCGGAGCCTGTGGAAAACACGGTTTTCACCAGGTGCGCACCGTACTCCGATTCCAAATCGATGGAGCGGATATCAAAAATCTGGAAGTTGTGGAATTGGGAAAACGATGATGGTTGAAAAATGAATCCATGAGGCAATGGGTTAATGTGAAATGCGTAGGTGCTACGTTGAACCTTTAACCTATCAGCCCCAAGCCCGAAACGCTTGATGCCCGGTATCCGTTGCTGGACATAAGCCTAGGACGAAGCGCGAAATCAAAAATATATAATCCAGGGATTGCCCCCTTGAGGGGACTTTAGGGGTGTTTTTCCAAGGTCATAAATTGAACCGGACAAGCTTTCAGTTTAAACCGGGAACCTCAAGAGCTATGAAAACGGGCACTATTAATTTGTGTAACCAAACGGTTTCTTATATATTTGTAACCAATCGGTAACCTAAATGACTCGCAGAGATGTTTTCCAGGCCATTGCAGATCCCATACGGAGGGATATCATTGCCTTGTTGGCCCAAGAGGCACTAACCGTAAACGCAGTGGCGGAACGGTTTGATGTAAGTCGCCCTGCCATTTCCAAACATCTTAAGATACTTGAGGAATGCCATCTTATCCAAATCCATAAAAAAGGGCGTGAACGGTATTGCCATATCAAACCGAAGAGTCTTATTCCTGCATTTCTATGGGTGGACCAATACCGGACACTTTGGGAAAGCAAACTGGATTCTTTTGAAGCCTATCTACATAAAATACAAACCCATCCTTCCCCAGGGAAGACCAAAAACAAAGAACTATGAGTAATCTGGAAAAAGCGGCACACCGTACACTTACTATTGAACGAACCTTTAATGCGCCCCTTGCCCTGGTCTGGGAAGCCTGGACCCAGGCAGAGCATATTGCCCATTGGTGGGGACCACCGGGCATGGACGTAGAAATTGTGGAACACAACTTTACCGTAGACGGAAAATGGAAATACCGGATGACTATGCCGGACGGCAATCCCTTTATTTCCGAAGGGATCTACAGCGAAATTATCATTCAGCAAAAAATTGTGACCTCAGCCGACTTTAGGCCCATGACCGAGGGTGTAGAATTGCATATGCTGTTTACTCCAAAAGGAGATAAAACCCATTTTGTATTCCATTGCGTGCACGCCACCGAGGATTACTGTAGACAACAGGAAAAAATGGGCTTTTTTAATGGATGGGGTTCCGCCTTTGATCGTTTGGTCCAATTCATGGATTCCCGTGCCAGCTAAGGCCGCCGCATAAAGCAAAAGACCCCGGAAAAATTCCGGGGCCTCTTCGCACTAATACAACTAAGATTTCGGGTTTAACGCAAGCGATCCACAGATTTTACAAGATCTTCATCCCTTTTGATAGCCCTGTTGGCCAGGACTAGAAAAACGATAGAAAATACAGGAATCAACATCCCAATACCCTTCTCCGAAACCGAGGTCTCTCCGGATAGATTTAGGGATCGATATACGAAAAATCCCAACAAAAAGAGGTTTAATATCATATTCAACCGGTTCATGACAAACTGGTTTTTCCTATTCTTGAACAACACTATGGCTAGTACTGCCAAGGCGGCGGAAAGGCAAAAAGCAATCAAGACTGGCAATTCATCTTTGGCAAGAACAGGATTTCCAACATTATCCGACCAAAGTTCCGCCCATAACGGTACGATCGCTCCCAAAAGAGCGACCACAACTAAGTAAACCGTCTGTATACGTTGTACCATGCACTATTTTTCGCTGGGCGAATGCAAAAATAAGGGTCTTTTTAAAATTATCCTTTTATTCTTGAAAATAATTTGTATTATTGTGCCGTTATTAGTTGTAGCACTTACCTAGCGGGAAATCTTTACCACAAGTTCCCAAGTAACAATACACTTCATTTATCACCAATCAATACGTATAATTTATACACCACTTAATGTTTGAGATTTCAGATTTAAAAACAAAAAAGCTACCTGAACTTCAGGAAATTGCAAAAGGACTTAGCGTGCCCAAATTTAAGACCCTCAAAAAGCTGGATTTGGTCTATCAAATTTTGGACGTTCAAGCCAGCAACCCCAGTGCAACGACCGAAACTACTACCGCACCTCCCGAAGCAAAACCAAAGAGGGCCCGGTTACCTCGGGAAAAGAACGTACTCGAAAAAAAAGAAGAAACCGTGGCAAAAACTACGGAAAAACCTTCCGAGGAACGACAACAAACACGTCACTCCAACAAGAACAACCAACCCAAAA
>JBCCZF010000378.1:0-4030 GCA_039188035.1 Bacteroidota bacterium
GAATGCACCCAATGCTCATCATGGCCTCACGGGCCACATTGATGCAGTCAACTCCCATGGCAAATGCCATAGCCGCTTTGGCGGGAAAGCCCAATTTTCCACTGCCAATAAAGACAATCCGATCCACTAGTCCCTTTTCCTGAAAAAGGCGATATATGCTGGAGAATCCATAAACCCAGGGCAGGGAAACGTGATCTGCAAAAGAGGGCGGCGCAGCACCGGTGCCCCCCTCCCCACCATCGACGGTAATAAAATCCGGGCCTTTCCCCGTTTCCTGCATCAACCCGGCCAATTCCTCCCATTGATCCAATTTTCCAATGGCCCCTTTAATACCTACGGGCAATCCCGTTTCCTCCGCAATATCCTCAATCAAACGAAGCAATTCCGCGACATTGCCAAAAGCCGAATGGGTAGCGGGAGAAAGCACATCCCTACCGAGTGGAATTCCGCGAATATCAGCGATTTCCGGGGTTATTTTTGCCGCTGGCAAGACGCCTCCCTTTCCAGGTTTGGCCCCTTGGGAAAGTTTAATTTCAATGGCTTTGATACACGGGTTGGCCATAGTCAATTCCCTTATTTTCTCAAGGGAAAATTGTCCTTGCCCATCCCTTACCCCAAAATACCCTGTACCAAAGTGAAAGATTATATCGCCACCATTTCGGTGATATTGGGATAAGGCGCCTTCTCCCGTATTGTGATAGGCCCCGGATTTGGCAACACCCTTGTTCATGGACGCTACCGCCGCAGCGGATAAGGAACCGAAACTCATGGCCGAAACGTTGATTATAGATCCTGGGCGATAGGGTTTTTTACGCTGATTATACGCGCCCATGACTTTGGCACAGGGCAGGAAGCTCTTATCCTTGGTATTGGGATGTGCGGGAGGCACCTTAAAGCCCATCATCCGGTTTTTGATAAATATATGTTGATGGGCATAAATATCCCGGTCCGTCCCAAATCCCTCGTAGTTGTTCTCGTTTTTGGCCGAAGCATAGATCCAGCCACGTTCAATACGGTTAAAAGGGAGTTCCTCACGATTGTTGGCCACAAAATATTGCCGCATCTCCGGTCCAATGCTTTCCAACCAATATCGTAGATGGCCAACCACTGGAAAGTTATGGGTTATGGTATGCGACCTTTGAAAAAAAATATCGCGAATAGCCAATAGTACTAAAAAAATAATAATCCAGGCCCACCAGGGAAAGCCTCCGATAAAGTCAAAAAAAGTGTCCAATGTAATCTATTTTAATGGTTAGTGATATTCGACCCGTCTGGAGTCCGCTCTAAAATACTATCTTTTCCTCACTTCCTTGACCTTCCACATCCTGTAGAAAGAAAACCAGGGGAACGCCGCAATGCTTTCCAGTTAAACCCTGATCTACTGACTTAAATAGTCCAAACTCATTTGCGTAAGCGCCTTGACCCCCAAAAGCAAACCATTTCCATCAATCCCAAAATCCGGGGTAAGGACCACCCCGGTCTGCACAGCTATGCCCAAGGATAGTAAGCGTTTTTGCATTTTTTCGGCATTTTTGAATTCGCGGTTGAAAAGCTCCAGGTTCTTATGAATGTCCCCGCGCCAGGCAATTACCTTGCCCTCCATATTTTGGTAATCCTATTCCAAATTCGGCCCCTGGGCAATTGCTACAATCCCTATTATATAAAATCCGGCACATACTATTTTAAGCATAACTGTTTTTTATGGAGTCCCTACACGAAAGGATATGTTTGGAACGGTCCGTAGTAAATGGAGCTATTGGACCGTACCCCTTTGGTTATGAAATGTACTAAATTAAATGGTCTTATACCAAACCCGGATAGTGGATCCATTATCTAAGGTATACGTAGCTGCGGGGTAGTTGCCCCATTAACCATAACCCAGGGAAGGTGTTTATCGTATACTAAATCGAAGCAAAGAAAAGTACACTAAAACACCGATGGTTCCCAGTAACGCAATGTAGTCCATCAGCTTTCTATTAATCAGGGCGGCAAGTACAAACTGCATGGCCAAGGTAGTTCTGATCATAACGTTGAAGTCCGATAGGGTTTCGTATCCCCAAACGTTCAATACAATGGAGTAGAGCATATAAAGGGCCGCTATTGAAAGATATATTTTGTTTCGCACTTTTTGAAAGTAGCCAGTCATCTCGCCCTTGTAAAATCGAATTTCATCTTCACTGGGAAACAACAGCTTAATAATAATAAAATATAGGAAGGGAATGCTCAGGGCAAGTATAAATAGTGCCAAATTTTCGGCAATATGATCTGAAAACCTGTAGAATGTCCACCAGTAATGAATGGCCATAAAAAAGATCAATATTTGCCACGAAATATGAATGGGATACTCTTTGATATCCCGATTGGACTTGATTAAAAAAACAATCCCCTTCAAGTATTCGGACATAGCATAGCCGAAGACCATGGATATAAAAATGATGAGAAACTCAATCTTATTCATTGGCAGTGTATCGCCCATACGTAACTCCTTTGCGTAATTTGTCCTAAAAAGGGCACTATGATGTTTTACGGTTTCCTAAAGTGCGTAAATCTATAAAGAATAAAGGGACTCCCGCTCAACTATTACCCTATAGGTACTTTATAAAAACGTTTATATCGCCATTGTGTTGTTCCCGAGCACCTTTGCCCTCCTAGATGAAGATGAACTCCAATATCATAAATGTCTCTGGATACAGGTTGTTTCCCTCCGGGTCAACACCAAAAATATCCTTTATCAAAATTCAAAATACAAACCTATTTTGATGTACACGGTCCAGCCCTTAATTTCGGGTAAATCCAGGAGTTTACACTTTCAAGTACCACAAAATATGGCTAAATTCACAGGCTCAAACGCTATGCTTTGAAGAACTTTTTAGATGAGTTGAACGATGCCCAAAGAGCACCTGTCCTTCACAAAGACGGGCCCCTTATGGTCATTGCAGGTGCGGGATCCGGAAAGACCAGGGTACTTACCTACCGCATTGCCCATTTGATGGGGCAGGGGGTAGATGCCTTTAATATCCTAGCATTGACCTTTACCAATAAGGCGGCCCGGGAGATGAAAAAGCGTATCGCTGAAATTGTGGGCAACTCTGAGGCTAAAAATCTTTGGATGGGAACCTTTCATTCCGTCTTTGCCAAATTATTGCGTATTGATGGGCAAAAGTTGGGATATCCCAGCAATTTTACCATTTATGACACCCAGGATTCACAGCGTTTAATTGCTTCTATCATCAAGGAGATGGGTTTGGACAAGGACATCTACAAATACAAACAGATACAAAACCGCATATCTTCCTATAAAAACAGCCTTATTACCGTGAAGGCCTATTTCCAGAACCCGGAATTGCAGGAGTCGGACGCCATGGCCAAACGCCCAAGAACAGGCGAAATCTATCAAAATTACGTGGATCGCTGTTTTAAGGCGGGCGCTATGGATTTTGACGATTTGTTATTGCGTACCAATGAGCTCTTAAACCGTTTTCCGGAGGTGCTTACCAAATATCAGAATCGGTTTCGTTATATTTTGGTGGATGAGTATCAGGACACCAACCATTCCCAATACCTTATTGTTCGGGCCCTGGCCGATAGATTTCAGAATATCTGTGTGGTCGGTGACGATGCACAAAGTATTTATTCCTTTCGCGGTGCCAACATCAGCAACATCCTTAACTTTCAACGGGATTATGACGATGTCGGTGTGTATCGACTGGAACAAAATTACAGGAGTACCAAGAACATAGTAAATGCGGCCAACTCCATAATCGCGAAAAACAAGAACCAGCTACAAAAGGTGGTTTGGACGGCCAATGATGAAGGTGCTGCAATAAAGATACACCGCAGTATTACCGATGCGGAGGAAGGTCGTTATGTAGCGGGCTCCATTTTTGAGAATAAAATGAACCAGCAACTGGCCCATGGGGATTTTGCCGTGCTATACCGCACCAACAGTCAGTCCCGTGCCATTGAGGATGCCCTACGTAAACGGGACATCCCGTATAGGATCTATGGCGGACTTTCCTTTTACCAACGC
>JBCCZF010000379.1:0-4016 GCA_039188035.1 Bacteroidota bacterium
GAAAACCGGGAAGCCGAGGTTGCCGGGCAGGAAATAGCGCTTCTCGAGGTGTTGGTGCGTGCGTTCGGGATCGAATTCGGCGTGGCCTGGTAGATGAACTTTGCGGCCATATTAATGGTAGCACCTATGGGCAGCACAAAACTTGCCGCCTCCTCATGGACCCCTAAATGCTCCGTTACCCGTTCCATGGTAACCGGCAAGGTAGCCGCACTGGAGCTTGTGGAAAACGCCAGGAGTTGGGCCGGTGAAATACCTTGGATAAAAAACCGGGGCGTCCGTTTGGTAAATAGAAAGACCAAAAGTGTATAGAACCCAACCATAAGACCTAGTCCAATAATCACGGTAATAGAGTACCATGCCAGTGCCTTGAACAAATCAATACTGGGAGCCTCTACCACAATGGAGGCAAGTAGGGCAAAGACGCCGTATGGCGCCGCCAGCATAATCAGATCCACCATTTTTAGGATCACCTCGTTGAATCCGTCAAAAAAGTGTTTCACCGTACTCCCTGTTTCCGGCGGGATCAAAATCAATCCGATACCAAAGAAAACAGCGAAAAAAATGACCTGAAGCATGTTCCTGTTGCTGGTAGCCGAGGCAAAAATGTTGTCGGTCACCAAATCTTCCAAGGGTTTTAAGGGGCCTTCAGCCCGTTTGGACTTTGCCGTCTCCTGATAGGCCTGGGTACTTTGCGTATAGTTGGCCACCATTTCCGCCCGGGTAGCCCCGCTTATCGATTTACCGGGTTTAATAAGGTTTACCAGGCTTAGCCCCAGGCTCACGGCTATTATGGTAGTGATGAGGTAAATGGCTATGGTACGCCCACCCATTTTGGAGAGCTTGGAAATATCCTTAAGATCCGAAACCCCTTTGATCAAAGCGGCCAATATCAAGGGACTGGCAATTAATTTAAGGGCATTGATGAATATTTTTCCAAAGGGTTTTATCCAATCCTGGACCAGTTCCTTTCCTCCGTCCAGCATGGACATCAATATGCCGAGAACCACTCCCAATGCCATGCCAATCAGGATTCTCCAATGTAGGGCAAGCTTCATTTTCATACCGTCGATTTTAGATTCTGTCGTCCTCTGTAAGCGTATTACATTTTTCGTTGGATGCATTGAAGGTTTCCATAAGTTCATACACCCGGGGAATCTGTTTCTTAAAACGCTGTAAAATAGCCTTGGAAATCGTATTTCTACTAAAGGGGACTACCTTGACATATTGTTGGATTTCACCTGCATTTCGTCCATATTTAAAGGCATAGGGGAACCGGCCCAAACTATCGATAACGTTGTTTGCATTGTCCCTATTGGCCACACTGATATAGAATTCACTCTGCCCCATATTACCTCCGGTATTGAACAGGGATTCCGCTTTAAGATGGGCAAAGAGCTCCTTGGCCGTGTCCAATGCGGGATCTACCAAGGCGACCTGGGCCGCCATGAAGGGCCTGTAACGATAGCCGCCATCCGCGGTCCTATGGTTATACAGCTCCTGGAGCACTTTGTTGATTTCCTGGGTCAGGTAGGGATAATGGGTACAGCCCAAAATCAGGGATTTCAATTGATTCGTGGTTTTGGATGCACGTATTTGCTCCAAAAGGGACACCAAATGATAGCGCACATAATTCTCGGCATCATTTATTTGCAGGTTGGAGCAATCGTCTACTTCTTGGCCATCACAGAGCATTTTGTTCTTCGCAAAATCAAAATTATAGCTATCCAAAAGGGTACGATCTATGGGATATGGACCTTCCAACCCCGGGCCCTTATAGGAATCCCGTGGTTTTATTAGGGCCCTATCGTAATAATCGGGATCTTCATCTACCGCCTCTGCAATACCCACACCTCCTTGGGAGAATACTTCTATTTTTCCGGTGTAGCCCAATTCGTCCTTAAGTTTTAATAAGGTGTTGGAGTATCCTTTTGAGGCCACAGTGCCCGCTGTGGCCAATACACCAACAATGGCATCCTCATCCTTGCGGATCCCCTCCAGGGTCCCTCGCACCCCGGCATCGATTACACCGATTACTTTGATGTCCGTATCCGCTTGCTGTAGGAAGGCCTCAATATGGTCCTTGCCATAGGCCGTAGCAGTGTTACAGGCAATAACCAGGGCCTTTACGGGCTTTTTATCCCTTTTGGCGCGAGTATCCGAGCGACGGGCGAAGTACTGGTTCCCCAAAAGAAACTGGGCATCCTTAATAATATGTTCCCTGAGCAAATCCTCTTTGGCAACTTCCGAATAATTCCCATAGGGCATATTGGCCTGATCACCTAGATAAATAAAGGCTTCCTTCTTAAAATCCAGCTCGCCGTCCCTTCCTTTTTTCAAGGATTGGTTGTTATTCCGGTCATAGTTTACTAGGGCTTTCAACACAGTGAGTCCACCGGTCCCTGAATCGAAAACACCGATAGGTAAGGAGGTATCGCCAATGGGATACTTTTCAAAATCGATATGGAAGAAGTCGTCCTTATCGTAGAGTATGGTATTGACAATGTCGCCTTGCACAGCGGAGGCCTGTAGATGTACGTTCTGTTTTTGGGAGTTCCGACACCCGGTCATCAGGCTCAAAGCCAGCACGATGGTTACTAGGTTATTTCGTTTTTTCATAGGGTATTCTTACATTTTAGCGGATATGCCATCAACCCAAAATGGATGCATTATTTCTTCAATACTTTTCCATTTCTTTTCTGGGTAAAGGCGCCATTTTCCACGGATAGTTTTCCATTGATAATGCTGTATTCCAACCCCTCTGAGAATTGGAAGGCGTCCGTATAGTTGGCTTTATCCCGAAAGGTTTCGGGATCAAATAGAATTACATCCGCATAATAGCCCTCCCGCAACACCCCTCTATCCGGGATTCTGAACATTTCCGCGGTCTTGGACGTACTCCCATTGATAAAGGTAGATAGCGGAATAATACTGTATTCCTTTACGTATTTGTGATACTTTCTGGGAAAGGAACCGTACTTTCTTGGGTGTCCGGTATTGCCATCGGATCCCGTAACCACCCATTCCTGTTTCATAAAGTTTTCAATATCATGGGCATTCATATTAAAGGAAGCCACACGTACATATCCCGTTTCCAGGATTCGGTAGACCGCGGCTTCCGGGGCCAGGCCCAAGGCTTGGGCATTATCCAGTAGCGTTTTGCCTAAAAAAAGGGAGTCCGTACACTTTACGATCAACAATTTATCCGGTCCACCTCTTCGGGTAATATTCCTTTTCGTGTCCTTCAGGAGGCGCTCCCGGGTTTGCGGATTTTTTGCCCTAAAAAGCAGGGAATCCCTACCTCCGCTTTCCGCCCATCGTGGGGAAACGGCCGCATTGAGACTGGTGGCCGAGGCGTCATAGGGGTATTGGTTGGCCGTAACGTCCAAGCCGCGTTTACGAGCTTTTTCTATCATACGAATAATAGAATCGCTTTGGCGCCAAACATCTACACCAAGACACTTAATATGCGAAATATGAATGGGCAAATCTGCCTTTTCCCCAATGGTAATGGCCTCCTGGACGGCAGGAATTAGACCAATACCGCCAGACCCCTCATCCCTAAGGTGGGTATCGTAAATACCTCCATTTTTGGCGGCCACTTTGGCCAGGGCAATGACCTCTTCCGTTTTTGTGTAACTTCCCGGGGCGTAGTACAATCCCGTAGAGATTCCAAAGGCCCCGGCATCCATTTCCTTTTGCACGAGTCCTTGCATTTTTTTCATTTCATCCGGGGTAGGGGAGCGGTCGCTATTACCAATAACTTCCCGTATCACCTCATGATGGCCCAAAAGCGGCACCACATTGGTACCAATACCTTGTTCTTCGTAGAGTTTTTTATACTTGGACAAAGGATAAAAACTATCTCCGTCATTCCCTACAATGGTGGTAGTTACCCCTTGCATCAAAAAGGCAAGGTTATCCGCTGTTTCCGGATTCACCAAATCCCGATCAGCGTGGGTATGGGGGTCAATAAATCCCGGAGTAACAAGGAGTCCCGTGGCATCAATAGTTTTTAC
>JBCCZF010000380.1:0-3980 GCA_039188035.1 Bacteroidota bacterium
AGGCCACGGTAAGGCCTAGAAATGCCGTTCCGACGGTATTTGTTCGATCGGCCACATACTCCACCCGAAACTCCTCTGGGATTACCCCTCCCTCGGAATTCTGTTTGTGTAAACGATTGAAAGCCGTGGCCAAGTGTTGTTGCGGTGTGGCATTCGGTATTTGATCTCCGCCCACCTGCCAAAGGATAAAGTCATTGTAGGGCAGATTCTCATTGTAGGCCTGTATTACCCAATCCCGGTAAGGCCACATTTCATGATGAAAATCGTCCAAATAGCCCTCACTGTCAGCAAAACGGGCCACATCCAACCAATGGGCCGCCATACGTTCCCCATAGGCCCTGGTACTCAGAAGGCTGTCCACCAGCCGCTCGTACCAGTCCGGACGTTTGTCCCTTAGGATCCGTTTTACCTCGCTTACCACAGGGGGCAGCCCGGTTATATCAAAATAAAGCCTACGCGCCAAAACTTCCCGCTTGGCCTCCGGGGAAGGTGCGAGCCCCTGTTCTTCCAATTTAGCGACTACAAAACGGTCGATCTCATTCTGGGCCCAACCTTCCCCAACCATTGGAACCTTTGCTTTTTCCGGTTTGGTAAAGGCCCAATGAGGCTTGTACTCGGCGCCCTGTTCAATCCATTTGGCGATATAGGCGATTTCCTCCGGTTCCAAGATCAAGTTGGATTCGGGTGGAGGCATCACTTTTTCGGGATTTGGGGAAATTATGCGATGATATACCTCACTGTTGCGTAAACTACCCGGTTTTAGGGCGAATCCGGCCCCAGAACGCAAAGCGGCGTAGGCGTCTTCTTCATTGTCCAATCGAAGGTTCCCCTTTTGGTTGGCCTTGTCCGGTCCGTGACAAGCAAAACAACGATCGGAAAGAATGGGCTTAATATGATAGTTAAAATCGATCCGTTCGGGAAGCTTGGCCTCGGCAAGTACTACCTCCTTAGGCTTGTCGACCCCACAGGACACCAGGGATACCGTTAGGCCCAACAAAAAGACAAATCGGATACGAAGTATCCCGGCAAGGCACATCTTCAGAGGAATCATCTTTTTCTATCCGATTTGAAATCAACAATTTACCAATTTTAACCTAATAAAACAATGGTTGAACCCAGGTTTATATTCGGGTATCATGCTCGTTCAAAAAAAACCGAGGGCCTTTAGTGGCAAACTGCGCCTAGGGTTTTTGATATTTCGCCTTTTTGCTGCCCTCGTACATGAGGTACTTTACCAAACGGGATTCCAAATGGCTGTTGTAGACCTTTATCTTACGGGATGGCCTAAGGCCCACATATTTTAATGCCTGAAGGTTGGAGGTAATGAACCAGGCTTCGGTCCCGGGATAGTTTTGCTTTAAGGTATCCCCCAGGGAAGCGTAAAAACGTTCCATATCCAGATCCAAGCGCTCACCATAGGGCGGATTGAACACCATATGCAGTTTCCCTTGGTTTTCTTTTTTGGTCTCGAAGAAATTTTTTCGGGCTATGGTAATGTACTCGTCGAGATTGGCATTTTCAATGTTGGCCATGGCTTTTCGAACAGCGGAGGGGGCTTTATCGTATCCCTGTATTGTATAATGGAACTCCCGCGTTTTATTGAGGCTGGCATCCACTATTTTATCATAGAGATCGGCGTCATAATCGTCCCATTTCTCAAACGCAAAACCTTTTCGGTTTATGTTGGCCGGAATGTTGCAGGCTATCATGGCCGCCTCGGTCAAAAAGGTACCACTACCGCACATGGGATCTAAAAAATCGGTCCGGCCGTCCCAACCACTCAAAAGCAGCAGACCGGCAGCCAATACTTCGTTGATTGGGGCAATATTGGTGGCCGTGCGATAACCACGGTGGTGTAGGGAACTCCCGGAACTGTCCAAGGACACATTGCAACGATCCTGTTGTATGTGAATGTTAAAACGGATATCCGGATTCTTCACATCCACACTGGGGCGCTTCCCGTCCGTAGCCCTAAATTTATCCGCAATGGCGTCCTTTATCTTTTGGGAAACATACAGGGAATGGGTGAAGGTATCCGAATGCAAGGTCGTATCTATGGCAAAGGTAGCATCCGGAGACAAAAATTCCCTCCAGTCCCTGTTGTAGATCTTTCGGTACAGATCCCTTTCCCCGCGCACGGTAAAGGTGTGTACAGGCTTTATTATCTTGATCGCTGTTCGCAGACACAGATTGGCCTTGTACATAAAACCCATATCCCCTGTAAAAGAGACATTCCGCACCCCAGGGCTTACATTGCCGCCCCCCAAGTTCCGCAGTTCCTTCGCCAAGAGTTCCTCAAACCCAAAAAGCGTCTTGGCTACCATGGTAAAATTGCCGCCCATACCTTATTACTTTATGCTATCAAAAATACAGTATTTTTACGCCTAGGGCCATTAACCCTTTTTAAAATCGGTTTCGAAACCTGAATCCAAAAAGCAAAAGGGCCGTCTCACAAGGTGTCCTATTTCATTCGTTTAAGCTCAACACAACAAATGGGTTTTTAAACGTTTTCCGTAATCAATGTATTTACCTTGTCTTAAAAATCCTTTTATGAGGGTTTCATGAATAAATACATCGACCTGAAAAGGGAAGGTAAGAAGAAGCGACGTGTTTTTGTTTGTGGCCTATGATTAATCAATCAACCCAAAGACCCTGGGCAACCATAGGGAAAGCTCCCCAAAATAGGTAATGATCAGCAAAATCAGAACCATGGCGGCCAGTAGGGAAAGTAAGGGCTTGATTACCTTGGTAACAGGTACTTTGGCCACTCCACTGCCTACAAACAATAGAGTTCCTACAGGGGGAGTGCATACCCCTATGCAGAGATTTAGGACTATGACCATTCCAAATTGTACGGGATGCATACCCAAGGCCCTGGCCACCGGTAAAAAAATAGGGGTGAAAATAAGTACGGCCGGGGTCATATCCATAAAGGTACCCACAAAAAGTAAGGTAATATTGATCAGCAATAGTACCAAAAAGGGATTGTTTACGGAATCCACCAGAAGTGAGGTCAACATTTGTGGAATCCCCTCAAAAGAAAACAACCAGGACATGGCCATAGAGGTGGCTATTAGGAACATGACCACTGCGGTGGTACGGGCACTGCGCAATAAAATGGGCTTAAAATCGCCGAATGTCAACTCCCGGTTCAAAAAGCCCAGCAGTACCGCATACACCACGGCTATGGCCGCAGCCTCGGTGGCTGTAAATATTCCCGCAACAATACCGCCCACTACGATGACCAAAAGGGTAAGACTCAGAAAGGCATTTTTAAAATCGACAAGGAGCTGCTTAAACCCAACACGGGGTGCCCGGGGCAAGTTCTTCTTTTTGGCGTACAGAAAGACCATGAACATCAGTGCCAGCCCAACCAAGATACCCGGTATATAACCCGCAATGAACAGGGCCGCTACGGAGGCCGTACCGCCACTGGCCAGGGCATAAACAATCAATACATTACTTGGGGGTATCAAAAGACCCGTGGTTGATGAACTAATATTCACCGAGGCACTGAATTCCCTGGGATAACCTTCTTTCTCCATCTTGTCCGTTAGGGTACTGCCTATGGCCGAGGCCGCTGCAATGGCCGACCCTGAGATGGCCCCGAACAACATGGCCGCAATTATGTTTACATAGGCCAATCCCCCTGGCAAACTCCCTATAAGGGATTTCGCAAAATCGATAAGCCGGTTGGCAATGCCGCCCCGGTTCATAATTTCCCCGGCCAGGATAAAAAACGGGATGGCCAGCAGCGCAAAATTATCAATACCCGTGGTCATACGCTGGGCCGCTGTGGTCGTTGCCGGCATGAAAACAATGTTTAAGAGCAAGGTAAGCGTTGTGGAAATCCCTATGGAATAGGCCACGGGAACCCCATAGGCCAATAACCCTACGAAACTTACGAATAGTACAAGTATACTTATGGTCTCAATGCTCATGGGGCGCTGCGCTTAGGGTTACACGTATATGGTAAAAAC
>JBCCZF010000381.1:0-3974 GCA_039188035.1 Bacteroidota bacterium
AAAAAAAAACACGCATTGTACTTTTACAGCCTAAACGAGAAAGCACCACAGGTCTCCTTTAAAGAAGCGGTTATTGAGGGTATTGCGCCGGATCGCGGCCTTTACTTTCCCGAAAAGATAAGCCCCTTGCCCCAGCGTTTTTTTGAGGTTATCCATAGTATTCCCAACAATGAAATCGCTTTTACGGCCATTCGCCAATTTGTGACGGAGGATATTCCTGATGAGACCCTAAAAGGGATTTTGGAAAAAGTGCTCAATTTTGATTTTCCAGTGGTGGAAATTGAGGAAAACGTGGGCACCTTGGAGTTGTTCCACGGCCCAACCATGGCCTTTAAGGATGTAGGTGCCCGTTTTATGGCCCAATGCCTCGGTTATTTTTCGCAGAACTCCGACCAGGAAGTTACCGTTTTGGTGGCCACTTCAGGGGATACCGGGGGGGCTGTAGCCAATGGTTTTTTAGGGGTGAAGGGCGTAAAGGTAGTCATTCTTTACCCGAAGGGTCGGGTCAGCGATATTCAGGAACGGCAATTGACCACTCTGGGCCAAAACATTACCGCCCTAAAGGTCTCGGGTAGTTTTGACGACTGCCAGAGCATGGTAAAAACCGCTTTCTTGGACGAAGAACTATTGAAAGATAAGCAACTTACCTCGGCTAACTCCATCAATGTGGCCCGCTGGTTACCACAGCTTTTTTACTTCCTGTTCGCTTTTAAACAGGCCAAATCAAAGGGCAAGGAGTTGGTTTTCTCAGTACCTAGCGGAAATTTCGGGAATATCTGTGCCGGCATCGTCGCGCAAAAACTGGGTATGCCGGTAAAGCATTTTATAGCATCGACCAACGTAAACGATACCGTGCCCCAGTTTATGAAAACCGGTATCTATACCGCCAAACCCGCAACGGCTACCATATCCAATGCCATGGATGTAGGGGATCCCAGCAACTTTGTCCGTATCCGCCATTTGTATCAAAACGATTTCGATACCCTTTCACAGAACCTGAGTGCGTATACCTTTACCGACGCGGAGACCCGGAAAGCCATGCGCCGCATCTATGAACAAAGTGATTACATAACCGACCCTCACGGGGCGGTGGGTTATCTCGGCATGAAAAAATACCAGGAAAACCATCCAGGGGTTTATGGTATTTTTTTGGAAACGGCGCATCCCGTGAAGTTTTTGGATGTGGTGGAGGAGGTTATTGGAAAAAAATTGGAATTACCGGGACAAATCCAAAAAGTCATGGGAAAAACCAAGCATTCCACCGCCATAGCCACGTACCAAGAGCTAAAAGACTATTTGCTTTCACAGTAAGGTATCCTACAGGCTAAACAAACTAGTCGGACAAAAGGGGCTTTCCGTTCGTTAAATTATTCAATAGATTTGCGGAGTTTTTCCGATAGGACTTTGAAAGTGGTCCGTACCCGATCAACATCACACAAAAACTTGTTTTATACAATTTTAAAATACAAACGCTTCTACCGAACCCGTTTTGAGTTCGTCCGAACCTAATGAAAATCAGACCTTACTAACGCGTAAATATGAAACAAACAGCACTTACGAAAGCACACCAGTCCCTTGGCGCCAAAATGGTCCCTTTCGCGGGATATAACATGCCGGTTTCTTATGAAGGTGTAAATATAGAGCACGAAACCGTGCGCCAAGGCGTAGGGGTGTTCGATGTCTCCCATATGGGCGAGTTTTTGATTTCCGGCCCATCGGCCTTGGACCTTATCCAAAAAGTAAGCTCCAACGATGCCTCGAAATTAAGCATCGGCCGGGCCCAATACAGTTGTTTGCCCAATGAAACGGGAGGTATTGTGGACGACCTTGTCATATACCGCATAAAGGACAAGCAATATCTTTTGGTGGTCAATGCCGCCAACATTCTAAAGGATTGGAACCATATCTCCAAGTACAATGGGGCGTATAATGCGGATATGCGCAATATTTCAGAGGACTATTCGCTCTTGGCCATACAGGGGCCTAAGGCGGTAATGGCCATGCAGCCCCTTACCTCGGTAGATCTTGCGAAAATCAAGTTCTATCACTTTATGGTAGCCGACTTTGCCGGAATCGACCATGTCATTATTTCCGCCACAGGATATACCGGATCTGGAGGTTTTGAGATCTATTGTAAAAACAGCGAAGTGGAACAGGTTTGGAACCGTGTTTTGGAGGCCGGGGCCAGTTTTGGTATCAAACCCATAGGCTTGGCGGCCCGGGATACCCTACGTTTGGAGATGGGCTATTGCCTATATGGCAACGATATAAACGACACCACCTCCCCTTTGGAGGCGGGCCTGGGCTGGATTACCAAGTTTACCAAGGACTTTGTGAATGCCGAGGCCTTAAAAAGGGAAAAGGAACACGGGGCGGAACGCAAGCTAATTGCCTTTGAACTGAATGACCGGGGCATCCCTAGACAAGGTTACGATATTGTGGACGACCACGGAAAAAAAATAGGTGAAGTAACCTCCGGAACCATGTCGCCCTCCCTTAACAAAGGCATTGGCCTAGGCTATGTTCCTTCTGTTCTTGGGAATCCGGGTACCGTCATACACATTCAAATCCGTAAAAATAGAATTCCGGCCACGGTGGTAAAACTACCTTTTTACAAACCCCAATGATGGACTATCAAAATATTCTAGACAGCATTGCGGGGCAATGCAAAAAGGCCACAGATCTTGGGAAAGTGGCATCCTATATTCCGGAATTGGCCAAGGTAGACCCTACAAAGTTTGGTATTCAGCTTGTAGATATGGAACAAAACAATTTCCATGCAGGGGTTGCCCAAGAAGCCTTTTCCATACAAAGCATCTCCAAGGTATTGAGCCTTTCCCTGGCCCTTACCCTTGTGGATACCCAATTGTGGAAACGGGTGGACGTGGAGCCCTCGGGAGATCCCTTTAACCACCTTTCGCTGCTCGAGTTTGAAAACGGTATTCCCAGAAACCCTTTGATAAATGCCGGTGCCCTGGTAATAGCGGATATCCTGGTATCCCAGCTACAGGATCCCAAGGCGGATTTTCTCCATTTTGTCCGGGAATTGACCGATGATACCAGCATTGCATATGACAAAAAAGTGGCTTTGTCCGAAAAGCGAACGGGTTTCAAGAATTATGCGGCCGCCCATCTTCTAAAATCCTACGGTAACCTTCATAACGATGTGGATGCCGTGTTGGACTTCTATTTCCACCAGTGCTCCCTGTCCATGAATTGTGCACAGTTGACCAAAGCCTTTTACCTATTTGTAAATCGTGGGCGATGTCAACGGAACAAAACCTATCTGAGCCTGGCGCAGGTAAAACGAATCAACGCCATTATGCTTACCTGCGGATTTTATGATGAGGCCGGGGAATTTGCTTTTGAGGTTGGCCTTCCGGGCAAAAGTGGTGTTGGCGGAGGCATCGTGGCCCTACTTCCGGGAACGTTTTGTGTAGCGGTCTGGTCCCCGGGGCTTAATCCCAAAGGGAATTCAAAATTGGGCCTGGAGGCCTTGGAACGCCTTACCACGGAAACCCGGCAATCCATATTCTAGATGGAAGTATCAAAGAAAATCCTGATTTTGGGGGGCAGTGGTTTTTTGGGCAATACCCTCTACAAGGAACTCTGCAGCTACTTTGATACCTACGGCACCTATTTCACGGCCCGGAAGGCCTTTGAGGACAACGGGCAATTTTTTCATTATGATTTGGAGGAGCACGATGTCTTTCGGCTGTTGCAAAAAGTGCGGCCCCAGATTGTCGTTTCCGCCCTACGGGGCCCCTTTGCCACCCAAGTCCAGGCACATCAGCATATTGTGGAATACATTATGGGCCATGACTGTAAATTACTCTTTCTTTCCTCGGCCAACGTTTTTGATGCCTACAGCAAATACCCTTCCTATGAGTATGACAAGACCTTGTCCGAAAGTGTGTATGGTCGATTAAAAATCAAGATCGAAAACATGCTATTGCGCCTTCCCAAAAAGAAAA
>JBCCZF010000382.1:0-3973 GCA_039188035.1 Bacteroidota bacterium
GTTCGTGGGGCCGCCGAGGGATATAAAACCCGGCCTCACCGCCCACCTCGGTCATGGGTGCACAATCGGTGGTAACCACTGGGCAACCCGAGGCCATGGCTTCCGCTATGGGCCAGCCAAAACCTTCCTCAAGGGAAGGAAAAAGGAATACGGTCGCCATTATATATAGATTTTGAACCTCTAAATCTGATTTTCCGGTGAGAAAGTAAATATCGTTTTTAAAAGAACTTTTTTCATATTTTTTTTGTAACTGTTGATTGGGTTTTTCCCCAACACATAGGAGTGGAAGTGTAGAAGTGAATTCCCTTCTAAATGCATCATAGATATCTATTATACCTAGTCTGTTCTTATACCATTGATTTCCCCCAATATGCAGAATAAAACCTTTTTTTATTGGGATTCCCATGTCTTTTTCCAAGATGGCCCCCACGGTTTTATCCGGGATAGGAGAAAAACCTGTATGTAACCCATTGTATACCACATTGGACGAACCTGGACTAAATTTAAGGAGATGGTGCAAATCCGATTGCGTTTTCTCGGATACCGAAATAAAGTGCCGCCCTCGGTTGAAGCCCTTTTGGATTATTCTTTGGTATTGTTTTCCGGACCAACCCACGGGATTTTCCTCGAATTCCCCCAAGGCGGATCGCTGAGCCAAAAAATCATGACAATGGACTACATGTGGTCTTTTGATTACCATGGGCAACCACGGGCCCAGGGCGTGGTCCGTGAATACAAACAAGGTAGTAGGCTCTGTTTGCCGTAATACGATTTTGACCTTTAAGGGAAACAAGATGAATTGATCTATATATCCCAACCATTTTTTAAGGAGCGTGGGCGCAGGAAGCTTGAAAAAAAAGGCTTTGGGAGACCATAATAGCGCCTTATGACCTCTATTCTCCATTCCTTTGCATAGCATTCGGGAAAACCGGGGCATACTTTTATGTGCCAAAAAATCAGGGTGTGCAAAGAAAACAAGCTTCATATGGGTTTTTTGATTACGAACTACAAAAGAACGACTATTACCTGGGGTTATGTTCCGGTAGCTCCTGTTCTTTTAGGGAGGCTAAAATCAATCCCCCTACTAGTATGCTAAAACCTAGGGTTGTGGGCTGTGCCCATTGGCCGTAGGGGATCAATAACAATCCAAAGGCGACTAACATCCAGGGCAGGAATATATGATTTTTGAGTTTGGCCAAGCTGCAAAGAAAGAGATGGAGGGAAAAAGAAACCCGTATCAGAATCACAGTGATGCCCAGTAGTAAGCCCATTTCCCCGACAAGTCTTCCCCATTCTTCCTCGGCGATTAAAAAAGTACGTTCCCCGGCCAGAATCTGACTTCCCACATTGGTTCCCATACCAATACCATATCCGAAAAAAGGAAGTTTAGTACTATTATCAAAAGTATCTATCATACCCCCTAAATAACGATTTATCAATGTTCCTTGTAACCCTCCCTCAGATCTACCGGCGTTTTCTGCACGAGCAGTGAATACTTCTATACTCGTTTGGAAAAACTCCATTTGGGCCAAAATCGCAAGGAGGATTAAAACGCATAACCCGGCAATTACTATTCGCCGAGTATACTTGGGTTTTCCCAACATCGCTATTACCGCAAAAAGCACCATTAATATCACCGAAAAGAGTAATGTTCTGCTTATGGAAAGGGGAATGGCAGCGAGGAGAGCAAGGGAGGCCCCCACCAAAAGCAAACGGTTCACAGATTCACTCCTTACCCAGAAATATAGAACAAAGCATGCCAAAAGACCAAAGAACTGACTAGTACCCGTAGTGAAGGAAAAAGTACCGGGCGGCCTAAAATATCCTAGTGCCCCACTAAACCCAGCACCTGATAAATCCCCCCCTACACCTCTATTTACCCAGGCCGATTGGGGGCTGTAAAACTGAAGCGCAAGCAATAGCACCATTGGAATGGAAAGCCATAAAAGTATTTTTCCGAGCAAAACAATATCCTTTTCCCCAAAAACGGCACCTATGACAAACATAAAGGGAAAATGTAATACGAGGATCCTTGCCCCAAAGAGGGCTACCGGAACGTTGCCATGCCCGAACAATAAGGTAGTGGCCAGGGCCAGTATACCTATAGCCATGATGGCCATTAGATATTTGGATTTTGGAAGAATATTCTTTTTCCAGGCCATAACAAGTAAATAAAGGATCAAAGGATCCCGAATAATTAGGAGAGGCGCGGAAAGACCAGGTAGGAACCATTTGCGAAACGCCCCTTCGAAAATCAACAACAGAAAAAAGACCCAAACCCCTATTTTTAATGCCCCAATTCCATTTTCCTGTGCTTTGATTTCCATCCCAATCGCTTTAGGGTTTTTTAAGATGATCGCGTACGGCCAACGCGATTTCCTTACCATATACCTCCCAAGGGCGCAACGCGGCGCTCTGAATGGCCGCTTTTCCCATTTTGGCAATTTGCCCCGGATTGGATAAAATGTTTTCAAGACAATGTTGAAGGGCAGGTGTGGAGGCCGCCTCTACAAGCCAACCATTTTCTTGATGTGTTATAATATCCGGGCCAGCGGTACGATCTGTGGTAATCACCGGGGTACCTTGGGACATGGCCTCTGTGATTACCATTCCAAAACCCTCAAAAAGGGAAGGAAAAACCAATATATCATGGGCCTGCATCAAGTTAAGCAAGATATTATGGGGTACACTGGGAATCCAATCATGCTTGGACAGGGCCTTGTCCAAGGCAGGACAATCCGTTGTGACCTTCCCGCCCACCACGGTCAGGGAAACCTTATCCTTTAAAGCTTCCGCCACGGCAAAAGTATCCGCTATGCCCTTGCGTTGCGAAAGCAAGCCCACATAGAGCAGTTTCAGTTTTCTTTTTCGCGACAAGCCATTGTATTCCCTGCTTTTCACAGGTTTGGGAAAACCATAAGGAATTACCTGGATGGGTGCCAAAGGTTGGGGATAGTTTTCCAAACTTCCTGCAGTGAAGCTGCTGGCTACGATGATTAGATCTGCCATAGCCAACTCTTTGTCCTTTCGGGCCAGTTTTTCTTTGGAGTCCCTTAGCCCTGTTAGAGTGTTGGCCCATTCGGGCCAACGCTCTTGTTCTTGACGTAACAGTTTTCTTGCGGCACGCCAGTATCCAATCGGCAAATCATACAAACAGGGAATTCCCATCGCCTTCGCCTTTTTGAACGTATGGAAAGAACCGTCCTCATAGGTATAAACTGCCTTTACCCTACCCTTGGTATCTTGGAGATGGGCAGCAGTTCTTTTATCTAAAGTCCTGTAAACGGCATCTATTGAAAAAACCCCACGTTCGTGTCTAGAAAGCCCGGACAGGCCCAATTTTGAAGAGGCCATTCTTCCCAGCTCAATCCAGGGATAGGTGTGCGTGAACGGTTCTAACTTCGGATCAAAACTCCTTCTGCCAAAATCGGCCAAGGGCCTAATGCTACTCAACCTGTTATATAGGTTTCCCGGGAAGGACGCTACCGTGGTATTGAATTGATGAAGCATCTCTGATTGGTAAAGACCTTTAACCACGGACCTATTGGCTTGGTGGCTAGTGGGATGTGAGATAAGTACCTTCATAGGTAATTTTTCAAGAATGTTTCATAAGACCCTCCTCAAATAATTTTGCAACCTTGGGAAGTCGAGGGTATTCCGAAACGGGCGGGGTCGATTTTAAATAGTGTTCCAGGTTTCCTTTGGTATATTCCATTACTCCTTTGGTCACGGCTTTTTTTGGAAATCGTTTCGGAGTCCATTGTCTGGCCACGCAAATGACGGGTAATTGATGTTCCAACATGGCAGCCACCGTACCACTTTTTTCTATTTGGGCCATTGGAGTGGTGGTTATGCCCAAGGAACTTTTGTAAAGTTCCTCGGATATTCGATCTTCAGGAAGGATTCCTAAATCCTTGACACCAAGACCTTCCGATTTAAATCCGTCGACCCAAGGCCATTTTTTGGCATCGGA
>JBCCZF010000383.1:0-3949 GCA_039188035.1 Bacteroidota bacterium
AGCATGGGAACAGGCCAGGTGAAGTTCCCTGTTATTGGGTTCCAGTTGGGCCAACTTGTCATACCGTTCCCAGGTATTGCTTATGCCCTTGATACCGTGAGACAAGAGTAACACCCTTGCGGCATCTACCAAGGGCATAAGAGCTCGACGTTTCAAATCAAAAAAATCCTTGTGTGCCCCATCTTGCTCTACCAAGAACTGGCGAAAGAAGCCTGTTGGGCTGGGATTTTGTAATGCCCCGTCTGCCAAGTGGGTGTAAAAAATAGGGTACTTTTCGGTCTTCACCAGAATATGATCGGACAATTGATTCGTCAACGACGGGTTGCCATAGGAATGGGTATAATCAAAAAAGATGGAGGACATAAGCACCTCATCCGGCCCCGGATTGGTAATCCAGTGGGTCACTTTCTCCTTCCATTGGTCCAGGGAAAGGCACCATTTGGGGTTAGATCCCATCATTTCCGCCGGACAGTAAGCATATCCTATGGTATGTAGCCCTTTGGTAATATGTTTGGCCAATTTTAGGAAATAGGAGGTCACCTTGGGCAATGCATCGGGCAGTACATTGTCAAAAAGCAAGGCATTGTCTTGATCTGTGTGGAGCAGTTGTTCCCTGCGTCCATGACTTCCTAGGGAAAGCCAGGCGAAATGCACGGGAGCCGGCTTTTTCATTTTTTTTAAGGCAATCTCCACAATTTGCCGAATACAGGCATCATTGAGTTCCGAAATGATATTGGCCGTAAGGCCCATAGGGATATTTTGCTCCAAATAGCCTTGCAAAAGGTGTAATACACTTTTACGGATAGACCGGATATGCCTAAATTTTGTCGCCCGGCCCACTTCCTTTACCAAAACCGCAGGGTTGTCCCCCAGGGAAACCATAACATCGTGTTTGGAAAGTATCCCTACCACCTTGGTATTTGGGGTGCCATCCTTGGTAAGGACCAAATGGCTAATACTATTTTTCATCATGGCCATTTGGGCTTGGGTCACAGTGAGTTTTTTGGGATACGTAATTACCGGAGAGGACATAATCTCCTCTGCCTTGGCCTCCATGGGATGGCTGCCGGTCGCAATTTTATTCCGTAGGTCTTTGTCGGTTATAATACCAAGGGGAATCCCGTCCTCCAGGACCAGCATGGATCCCACACGGCTTTTGGTCATGCGTTGTGCAATTTGTTTTATAGGGGTGTCCCTGGAACTACCTACTATCTTTTTGGAGTAGGAAACGAGTTGTAGGTCCAACAATTGCACCTCGGGATTGATATTCTGGGAATCCGGATTGCCCAAGAGCTTTCCCCTATGGACCTTGGAGTAGGGATTACGGGTATTGGAGGCAAAACTTTCGATGAGAAAACGGCCTACGGCCGAATTTTCTTCGGCATACGGTTTAAAAAGAACAATTGGAATACCATAAAGTATGCTTTCCTCATGCGCACGCGCCTGTAGTTTGTAGTTTTCATTCGCCATTAAGGGACGCAAACCAAAAATATCGCCCTCGTCACAAATGTCCACAATTTCCGAGTTTACGGTTTTGCGAAGGGCTATGGCACCTTGGTGTACAATATAGAAGTAGGGGTGGGGTTTATCGTCCTCAGAGAAAACAAGACTCCCTTTTTCCCGATAAAAAATAGAAACCTGGTTGGAAAGATGTTCCAATTCGGAAACTTTCAAATCCCGGAAGGGGGGAAAGTTTTTCAGAAAATCGGCTACCCTTTCAGAAATGGCATTGCTCATGTGCAGGCTTTGCATCAAAGGTACTCATTTGGCAATTGCGGTATGCTTGATCCTGCAACGGTTTTAGAAGCCATTAGCCTCTTCCGCCGGATTTGAAAATAGCACTAAAGCTTTTCCACGATAACCCCACCCTTTGTGAAAAAATAGGCCACATTTCCGATTTCATCCAGCAAAAAATCCTTGTATTCGTAATCAATTTCCCGTACCAATTGGGCGTCCCCCGTATCCTTGTTCAACTTAAAAATATGGATGCCCCCATCATCTTCCTTAACTTCGACCACCAGTTTGAAGGCATCGCTTTTCTCGAGTTTTTTTGCGCGCTCAAGAATATCCAATAGCTTCCCGTCCACATCAAGAACATTAATTCCCTTAATATCGTCAAAGGTCTTTTTATAGGAATTGTAGGTGCCATAAATGGAGGATGCGGAGGAACTCAGTACCCCTAGATCCGCAGAGACCAGTACATTTTTAAAGGTGCGGTCTATTTGAGTTGGAATAAACCCCACCACTGCTGTGGCGGTTCCGTAGCTCTTACGCAGAATATCCGTAGTTTTTTTTAAAAGGGATTTTCGGTCATCAAAAGCGAAGGTTTTTTCATAGACCAATTTTCCCGTTTTGTCAAAGAAGTAAAACCGATTCCTGGCATAAAGTAGGTATCCCTTGTCCCGGATATCCAGTTTGGGCAGTTCCCCTTTAAATTCAAAGGTGTGGACCGTGTCCGGTTTGGCTTCCTGATCCTGCGGGAGGATGTACAGATCCCCTTGGGCGAAAATTAAAAACTGTTCCGCCTTCCCATCATTCCAGAGTCGAAAGAGTTGTTCCCTGAGCTTTAGGTTACGGGTAATAAAATCCGCATCGTTCAGTATTAGATCTTCTTTCCATAGTTTTTCGCCTTTTTCCGTATCCATAATGTTGGCAAAAGAAGGCGTAATATACAATAGGTGCCCTTTTCCTTGATGAAACAAGTGTACAGGTACTTCCGCACTGGTACGGGTAATTTTGGTTTTCTTGTCCCAGGCTTCTAGACCGTGTGGGTCCACAAGGGTCAAAAAATTATCCTGTACCACAAAATAGGAACCCTTAGTGTCTGGAACAATTTTTTTGATAAGGGGTAAAGGGGTGGATTGTTTGAATTTAGGGTAACCTGTCCTGGTGTCGATTATAGAAAATCCTTTTGATCCTATTACGATCAACTCGTTCCTGTCCATGACCGTTTCAACAATGTTTCCGGTTATGTCCAAGGTACCCTTCCAAAGGGTGTCCAGGGACTTGGTTGTAAAGGCATTTATGGAGGTTTGTTCGTTGATCTTCTCTTCTGCAATCCCCTTTTTAAAAACGAAGATGATTTTCTTGTCCAGGTCTAGCTGGTAGAAATTTACCTTATTCTGGATAGATACGACCTCGCCGCTTGATCCGCTGATTTTTAATAAAGTCTTGTTTTTAAGCCACCATATATTTTTTCCGGCATCAAGTCCAATTCTTTCCCGATCTAGAAGTGCCCCCTTAATGTCGGGGAGCAACTGCCGTTCCGTAACATTAAGTTCCCAGGTCAAATGCCTTTCCTTAAAATTGTAAAGGGCCATTACATAGTTTCCGTCCTTTATGCCATCTATGAGGAAGGCATGCCGTTCCGGAAGCAATAAGGTGTTGTTGACCGCCTTAAAGCCCAATGCTTCGGAACTCAACAAAACCTCACCATTAAAAATGTTAATCAGCAATTTGGATACTCCCTTGGTGCCCAGGGCATTGGAAACCAGTTTGGAATTGATCAACGGTTTTTTTTCAAAAACGCTTATAGGCGTAAATGGAATCTGATAATAATCACTTAGGTTGACATTCTTTAAATCGGGGTTTTTCCAGAGGATGCGATCTTTTTGGGCGTCTATTCCATAAAGTGCTTTTGACGTCTTTACAAGTAAGATCCCGGTATGTGGTTCTATAAGTTTATCGGAGATTTTATCCGTAATCTTGTATTGCTGCGCTTGCCCAAGGAAACCGAACGCAAGGAATAAGGCAAAAAGTGTGTATTGGCCCATTATACATCTAAATTATACCCAAGTATGGAAAATGTACCGCATTGGAACAGCCATTTCCCTGAACGAAAAATGACCAAGGGGACGTTTTCGGGGGTTTTGGGGTTGGTTCGGGAATATACAAAGGATTGTTGGATTTTGATAGCTTTTCACTTGCCCTTGCTCTGGAAAAAATCAAC
>JBCCZF010000384.1:0-3944 GCA_039188035.1 Bacteroidota bacterium
ATCTTTTGGTCCGATGAGGGTACCCTGTGGTCTCCCGAAAAACACAATCCGCCCCCCCACCGCTTTAAAAAACGGTTTTGCCATTTTCATGTATTCCGCATAGGAATCCCGTCCTGTACGCTCTGTTCCCTCTACGGTGTCCCGGTATTTTAAGAAGTTCATCATTACGAGTTCTTGATCGGGAGGCCATTTCATCAACTCATTTACTTCTTCCTCCTTTATTTTGAGGTATTTATGTTTTTCCATCGTTGTTTTACGTTTAACCAAAATTCTTTAAAAAAGTTGGTCTATACGTTTTTTCTGTATGGCCTCCCACGCCATATCGCAGCACGCGGCTGCAACCTTATTTAGCTGGGCAAAGCGAGAATCCGTAGTATGTCCATGTTTAAATCGATAATAGATTTGCTGCGCGATAACCGCAACTTTAAAGAGGCCATAAGCAAAATAAAAAGTTAAGTTGTCTATTTCTCGACCACTCTTGATCGCATATTGCTGTACCATTTCGGTTCTTGAGGGGTTTCCCTCCATTATGGTGGGGGATGGGAGCATGTGTTTTACAAAATCGGCATCGCCCAAGGTTGTCCAATACCCAAGCGAGGTCCCTAAATCCATAAGGGGGTCCCCCAGGGTACACATTTCCCAGTCCAATATGGCCGCAACTTTGTTCCAACGGGTGTCGGTAAAAACGACATTATTGTACTTATAATCGTTATGGATCAGACTGTATGGGTATTGTTTGGGTTGCCGTCCTTCCATCCATGCCATGACCTTCCTTGCCGAGGGAACCTCTTCCGTTGCCGCGGCGAGGTACTGCTTTCCCCAATTCATAACCTGGCGTTCCACATAACCCTCGGGTCTTCCCAAGGTTTCGAGTCCCGCCGCTTTGTAATCCACTTGGTGCAACTCCACAAAAGTGTCCAACCAGGTATTGCTTATGGCCTTAAATTCGGATGGGGATATCTTCCGTTCCCTAGCCTCTTTAGCAGTGAGTATTATACCCTCTACCCGGCTCATGATATAAAAAGGTACGCCCAGGACATCCAAATCTTCACAATGCACAAAGACTTGAGGTATCTTCCCAAAAACCGGGTTTAAATGGTGGAGCACTTTAAACTCCCGGCCCATATCATGACCCCGCTTTGGTGCAGAATACGGCGGACGTCGAAGTACATATTCCTTCTGTTCAATTTGTAGTAGATAGGTTAAATTGGAATATCCGTTGTAAAACTGCCGTACTACCAATGGACTTTTCTGATCACCGATCAATTCCTGTTGCACTAGGAACCGCTTTAAACGCTCTTTATGGAGTTCCTCCCCTTTGCGTACCTCCCTTGTCAATTCTTTATTTGACATACTTAGGACTTAGTGTATTTTTTTACGATGTTTTTGCCCAATTGGCTTAGGTGTACTTCATCGGGACCGTCTGCCAGGCGCAAGGTACGCCCCGAGGCATAGAAATAGGCCAACGGCGTATCTGCGCTGACCCCTTTTCCGCCCATAATCTGTATGGCCCTATCAATTACCCGCAACGCCATACTGGGCACAACGATCTTGATCATGGCGATCAAATCCTTGGCCTCCTTGTTTCCTACCCGATCCATCTTGTCGGCAGCCGAAAGTACCAGGAGTCTTGCCTGTTCTATCTCGCAGGCAGAATAGGCGATTTCTTGGCGAATACTGCTATAGGTATCCAATGACCTACCAAATGGTTTTCGTTCCACCACCCTTTGGGACATCAGTTCCAGGGCGCGTTGCGCCATACCAATAAGACGCATGCAATGATGTACCCTTCCCGGGCCCAAGCGTCCTTGGGCAATTTGGAAGCCTTTCCCCTCCCCTACCAGGAGATTTTCCCTAGGGACGCGAACATGATCCAGTATAACCTCGGCATGTCCTTCCGGGGAATCGTTGTATCCAAAAACCTTTAGGGGCCGTACTATTTTTACCCCTGGAGAATCAAGGGGCACCAGAACCATACTTTGTTGTACATGTCTGGCCGCATTAAAATCTGTTTTACCCATAACAATGGCAATCCTACAGTGTGGATCCATCGCTCCCGAGGCCCACCATTTTCTACCGGTTATGACGTACGATTCCCCTTCCGCAACGATGGACGTTTCAATATTGGTGGCATCCGAGGAGGCCACCTCCGGTTCCGTCATCAAAAAAGTGGATCGGATATCGCCATTCATCAGAGGCTGCAACCAAGTATGCTGCTGCTCCGGCGTCCCATATTTGGCCAATACCTCCATGTTTCCCGTATCTGGAGCACTACAATTAAATACCTCGGAGGACCAAGGAACGCTTCCCATGATTTCGGCCAAGGGGGCATATTCCAAATTGGTAAGCCCCGGACTAAGATCTCCATAGGTTTTGGGCAAAAACAAATTCCATAGGCCCTCCTGCTTGGCCTTTTCCTTAAGGGCATCGAGGCCGGGCCATCGCTTCCAAGCATTGGAAGGATCGGAATGAAATGCCTCCACTTCCTTTTGGGCGGGATGGATATGGTCCATCATGAAAAGCTTCAAACGTTGCTGTAACGCAATGGAGGTATCACTGTACTGAAAATTCATAGTAGTGTTATTTTCCCTTCTGTTAACCTGAAATCATATATCCGCCGTCGGCCAAATACACCCCTCCCGTCATGTAGGATCCCGCATCGGACGCCAGAAGCATTACCATCCCGGCCATTTCGTCTGGAGCGGCGATTCGATTTAAAGGCAGGGCCTTAGTAAACCCGCTTACCAGTTTTTCATTGGTCCAAAGTTCCTCACTAAACTTGGTCTTGATCAGTCCCGGGCACAACACATTGGCCCTTACCCCGTAAGGCCCCCATTCTTTGGCCTGATTTTTAGTGAGCATAATCAAGGCCGATTTGGTAGCGCTATATAGCCCTAGACCAAATCCCGGGCGTAAGCCCTCTACCGAGGCAATGTTAATAATACTACCGCCGCCGTTTTCCTTCATATGGGGAAGTGCAAGATTGGAAAGAATCCATGGGGCTTTTACGTTCACCTCCATAATCTTATCGAATACCTTTTCGTCAGAGCCTTCCAAAGGGCCATAATACGGGTTAATGGCGGCATTGTTCACCAGGATATCGATACTTCCGTAAGCATCCATTGTTTGGGCAATTAGGGACCGACGTTGTTCGGAATCCCCAATATGGCATTGGATCCCAAGTGCATCAAGGCCATCCGCCTTGAACGCTGCGGCAACCTTATCTACCGCTTCCTGTTTTCTGCTACTGACCACCACCTTGGCCCCGTTTTCAGCTAGGCCCCTAGCTATGGACTTTCCAATACCCTTGCTTGATCCGGTAACCACCGCCACCCTGCCCTGTAGGTGGAATTTCGATTTTATGTTCCCCATGTTTCCTAATTCCCTAGTTTAAATTTATACGCTTGTGCGTCTTCCATTGGCCTTATCAAAATGCGGTCTTTATAACCGGATATTACCCGAATCCACAGTAAGCACTTCCTCATTCATCAAGACCTCCGCAAGTGCCGTCGTTTTTGACAGTTCGTATTTGAAGTAAAACTTCATGGCGTGTATTTTACCGTTATAGAAGTCTTCTGCATATTCCCCATCTTTACGGTCCAATGCATCTTCTGCCTGCAAGGCCATGTCCAACCACAACCAGCCAACCACAATATTGCCTAAAAACTCCATAAACATCGTAGCATCGGACAAAAAGCGTTGGTGGTCTCCTTTTTGTGCAAAGGGCATAAGAAATTCAAGCACTTCCTTGGTCAGTTCCAGTTTGCCTTTCAACTGTTGGGCATAATTGGCAAGGGCACCTTGGTCTAGGGCCTCTTTAACGGTTCGTCCTATTTCCGCGGATAAAAGCTGAACCCCTTTACCGTTCTCCATGGGCACCTTTCTTCCCAAGAGATCCAAGGATTGAATTCCCGTAGTACCTTCATAAATAGGAAAGATTCGAA
>JBCCZF010000385.1:0-3926 GCA_039188035.1 Bacteroidota bacterium
AAATTTTTGAGAATTTTCAGATTGAGGCCCTAGACAAAAAAATTATCAAGCGGAAAGAATGACATTGAAGTTAATGCCGAATGTGGACTTAAGGTTTCATCCAGGGGACTTTAGGGGTGTCAAAAGGAATTTCGTAAAACTTTGAAAATCAAGTAATTGAAAAAATTGTCAATGGTAGTGCACGCGTGTCGCTGAAGCTTTTCAGCCTTCGTAGCTTTGCTACTATGGCGTAGGAGGCTAGCGTAAGCACAGTCGAGACCTCATCAAGGAAAACGCTGTCAAGCAACCCTTCGACTGCCTGCCTCGATGACAAGGCAGGCGCTCAGGGCGACATTGGTGCATACTTTTTCTTTAAAATTTGATAATCTGTAAACTAACATAGAAACTCAGGTTAGAGTAGCCGTTTAAAAAGTAAGAATATGAAAAAACAAATGACCCTTGTGCTAGTGGGAGGTCTCTTTTCCCTGGGTGTGATGGCGCAGGAACGTCCCAATATAATCCTTATTATGACGGATGATCAGGGTTGGGGCCAGACCGGATATTACGATCATCCGCTTTTAAAAACGCCCAATTTGGACAGGATGGCCCAAAAAGGACTGCGTTTGGACCGCTTCTACGCCGGGGCACCCGTCTGCTCGCCTACACGTGCCAGCGTATTAACGGGGAGGTCCTGTGTTCGGGCGGGGGTGCCCGAACACGGATATGCGTTACGAAGGCAGGAAAGTGTATTGCCCCGGGCGTTGCAGGCCGCCGGATACGCCACAGGGCATTTTGGCAAGTGGCATTTAAACGGAATGCGCGGGCCGGGAGTACCTATTTTTAAGGAAGACTCCCATTCGCCGGGCGCATTTGGATTTGATACCTGGTTGACCGTTTCCAATTTTTTTGATAGAGACCCTATAATGAGTAGAAATGGCACATTTGAGGAATTCCGTGGCAGTTCTTCGGACATCATTGTGGACGAGGCCCTGGAGTTCATTGAAAATGCCCTTACCGAGGATAGCCCTTTTTTTGCAGTACTCTGGGACGGTTCTCCCCATGCTCCCTTTGTAGCCTCGGAGAAGGACGTGGAAGGTTTTGGACACCTGGATGTCCGTAGCAGGGACCACTATGGGGAACTCGTAGCCTTTGATCGTAGCTTGGGAAGACTTCGGAAGCGACTGCGTGAGCTCGGGATTTCGGAAAACACCCTGCTGTGGTTTTGCAGTGATAATGGCGGATTACCTGGTATGCAGCCGGGTTCGGTGGGTGGTCTTCGGGGGTTTAAGGGCAGCCTATGGGAAGGGGGCATCCGCGTGCCCTGTATCATAGAATGGCCAGGAAGTGTCTCTCCTGGTACAAGTGATTACCCGGCATCTACCATGGATATTTTCCCTACCCTGGCCGCTATCCTGGAACTACCTCCCAAGACCATGGGCAAACCCCTGGACGGCATCAGCCTTAAATCCTTGCTGGAAGGCAGGGGGAGGGAAGGAAAAGCCCGAAGAAGACCTATTCCCTTTATCTACAGGGACGAAGGGGCCTTGGTGGATAACGAATTTAAACTGGTGGCCACCAGCATTGAAAAGCAGCAGTTCCAGCTATTTCATCTGGTAAGGGATCCCACGGAATCCAGGGATGTATCCGAAATCTGGCCCAAAAAGGAAAAAAGCCTTAAAAGGCAATTTGCGCGTTGGTATGCCTCGATCCAGCGCAGTATTGCAGGACAGGACTACCCGGAGAAGGTGGTAGACCCGAACGAGCCTAGCCCGCATTTTTGGAAGGAAGCCCCCAAATACAAGGATTTTCTCCAGCAACACGGCGACCGCCCCGAATACTCCGGGGGTTATAGAAAGTAAAGAGGGGATCGTATGCCCTTGATTACCCATAGACCTTGTGAAATAGTGGCAAACGAGTACATGGGGTCGACTGATTTTTAATATCGATAGAAAAAGGAATATGTTGCAATTTATAAAACGAACTACAAGGGTATGGGCGGCCAGTTTAATGGCGGTATGCGTACAGGCCCAAAATGAGGAAAAACCTAATATTCTTTGGTTGGTAAGCGAAGACAATAGCCCACTATTGGGTTGTTATGGGGATACCTTTGCGACGACGCCCAATATTGATAAATTGGCTTCAGAAGGATTCCTGTATACCCATGCCTATGCCAACGTACCGGTTTGCGCCCCGGCTCGAAATACGATTATTTCTGGGGTATACGCCAATTCCAACGGGAATCAGCATATGCGGAGTTATTACCCGACCTCCGAACAGGTACGCTTTTATCCCGAGTTTTTAAAGGAACAGGGATACTACTGCAGCAATAATTTCAAAACGGATTACAATACGGCCAGTGCAGTAGGGAAGGAGTTGTGGGACGAATCGAGCCGGGAGGCCCACTACAGGAACAGAAAGGAAGGGCAACCTTTCTTTGCCGTCTTCAATAGCGGGATATCCCACGAGAGTTCCATTTTCAAGCGAAGACCGGACAGCGTTTTGCGACACGATCCCCAAAAAGTTCCCTTGGCGCCCTATCACCCGGATACAAAAGAGATGCGCCACGATTGGGCCCAGTATTATGACAATGTGGAAGATATGGATGCCTGGGTAGGGGAAAAACTCCGGGAACTGGAAGAGGCAGGCCTTGCGGACAATACCATTGTTTTTTATTACAGTGACCATGGCGGGGTACTGGCGCGAAGCAAACGATATGTTTATGAAACCGGTACCCGGGTTCCTTTGGTGGTTCGTATTCCCAAAAAATACAAACATCTTTTTCCGGCAAAGGAGGTCGGGAGCACCATAGATAGACTGGTTAGCTTTGTGGATTTTGCCCCAACGGTCCTAAGCCTTATCGGGGCCAATGTTCCTGGGGTTATGCAGGGAAATGCGTTTTTGGGCGCCCAAGCAACGGCGCCACCCGAATATGTTTTTATGCTACGAGGAAGAATGGATGGGAAGTACGATATGTCCAGGGCCGTAAGAAGTAAAAAGTTCCGATACATTCGCAATTATATGCCGCATCGCATTTATGGGCAACATTTGGAATACTTGTTGACTGCGGCTTCCATACGTTCCTGGGAAGAAGCCTGTTTACAAAGGGATTGTAATGGAGTCCAAAGCGTTTTTTGGAAGGAAAAACCGATGGAGGAGTTGTACGATACCGAAAATGACCCCTGGGAAGTAAAAAACCTGGCCAACGACCCCAAATATGTAAAAGTACTTTTGCAAATGCGCAATGCCAATAAAGCTTGGATTACCCAGATTCGGGATACCGGATTTATTCCGGAGGCGGATCTTATCGATCGAACCAAAAGTACAACGATGTATGATTACATGCGCTTAAACGAAGTGCCTTTTAACCAAATTGTACATGCGGCCGAAATTGCTTCCCAGGGCAAAAAAGAAAATAGTGCCGCCTTACAGGAATTTCTTGGAGACGCGGATAGTGCCATTAGGTATTGGGGGGCAACGGGCCTGCTTATTCTTAAGGAGAAGGCCAAATCGGCTTTGCCCAAACTTAAAAAAGCGACCGGGGATAGCTCGGCCAATGTGGCCTGTGTTGCCGCGGAAACCTTATACCATCTTGGGGAAAAACAATTGGCCGTAGCAACCTTGACGCGCATTATGAAAAGTCCAAATCCCTTTGCCCGGTTGCACGCCCTAAATGTAATGTCCGCCTTGGACGACCCCAATCCCTTACTAGTCAATGCGGTCAAGGCCAATTTCCATAATCCCGGGGGAAAATATGATAAACGAAATTCAAAAAGCCTTTTAATCCGCTGGGGGATGGCCGATGTACTGGAAACCCAATAACAGAAAATCTATCTTTGGTCCGGGGCAGACCACGGATATCCTGAACCCCTAAAAGCACCTAGTAATTGGAAATTCCCTTTAAAAAAAGGGTCAGTATCATAGTATAGTCTTTAAAACCTTCCCGGATT
>JBCCZF010000386.1:0-3899 GCA_039188035.1 Bacteroidota bacterium
AAACAAAAAAAAGATTTATGCAATCGATTGCGTTTAAAATTTATGCAATATTGATATTTATTTGTGCAATAAAATGAGGTTATTCCATATTAACCTACTTCAATTTTATTAATTTACAAGATATCACGACTATATTTTTGGATTCCATATTTGTTGCGTAATATTGTTGCAACCTAAGCACCGACCCGCATGGCCAAGAGGATTACCATATACGATCTGGCGAAAAAGCTCAATGTTTCCCCCGCCACGGTAAGCAGAAGCTTAAACGACCACCCATCCATTAGTCATAAAACCAAGGAAAGAATACTGGAAGCCGCCCGATCTCTAGGGTATAGAACCAATAAGTTTGCGGCCAATCTCAGCAGACAGCGTTCCAACACCATAGGCATCATCGTGCCCCGTTTAAATTCCAATTTCATGTCCACCGTATTGGCGGGAATAGAAAAGGTAGCCAATGATGTGGGCTATAACCTTATTATAAGCCAATCCCTGGAATCCGCCGAAAAGGAAGTATTGAACGCGAAAACCCTTTACGACAGTGGTGTTGACGCCCTTATGGTATCCTTGGCCAATGGCACCGAGGACTTTGATCATTTCTCCATATTTATTGAACGGAAGATTCCGTTACTGTTTTTTGATCGGGTCTTTGACCTACCCAATTGTCCCACAATACTTATCGATAACGAAGACGCTGGCTTTGAGGCCACAGAGCATCTGATACACCAAGGGTGCAAAAACATTTTACATGTGGCCGGGGAACTCAGTAGAAATGTATATTCCGAAAGACTAAAGGGATTTAAGAATGCCTTGTTCAAGCACGGTCTGTTCTACAGCGAGGACAATTTAATCACTACGGACCTGGATTTAAACAATATACCCAAAGTCCTTGACCGGATAAAAAACGTACAACCTGGGTTTGACGGACTTTTTGTGGCCAATGATATTTTTGCGGTGAATTGTATCCGGGAACTTCAAAAAGAGGGCTATCATGTCCCCAAGGACATAAAGGTCATCGGTTTTAACAATGATCCCGTTTCCAAAATCATTAGCCCCAATCTAAGCACTATTGATTATCCGGGATATAAAATGGGTATTCTCGCGGGGCAGAGTATTATTGGACATCTTAACGGAAACATTGATCTGCAATCCGCAAACCAAATTCCTTTGAGACATACCTTACTAATCCGGGAATCTTCCCTAAACAGTACACGAAAAAACCAAAAATTATGAAGAGAATCCAAAGAATTCAAATTGCCCTTTTGATTCCGTTTTTTACAGGGACCTGCTTTTCACAAAGCCTGGAAAAAGTAAAAATTACCGAGGAATGGCTGTCCCGTATAACCCAAATTGCCCCGGACGCGCCACGGATCCAAAATGTAGATAAGAAAAGGATACTAGTCTTTTCCAAGGCCACGGGTTTTTATCATTGGACGATTCCCCATAACATTGAAGTGTTAAAGATATTAGCGAAAAAAACGCAGGCCTTCGAAGTACAGGTAGGTTATGACATCACGAATTTTGAAAGGAAAGCTCTCAAAAAGTTCGATGCCGTGGTACTTAACAATTCCAACCCCAGCGGCCCGGATCGGGACCTGTTCGCAGATCTTATGCGGCAAAACAGCTCACTATCGGATACTGAAATCGCCGCCATGGCCCCGGCATATGAAAAGAACCTTATGGACTTTGTGGCCAAGGGCGGAGGCCTTATGGTCCTGCACGGTGCCATTACCGTGCAGAACAACAATATGGAATTCAGTAAATTGACCGGGGGCAGCTTTGACTATCATCCCCCGCAACAGGAAATGCACCTTAAGGAAGTGGATCCCCGCCATCCCTTGGTACAAGCCTTTAAGGGCAAGGGCCTTACCCATGTAGACGAACCCTATTTCTTTAAAAATGCGTATTTCGACTATAATTTCAGACCCCTACTTTTTATTGAAGCGGATAAGCTACGGGATGTAAAAAAGAAGCCCGAGAGGAATACCATTTATGTCTCCTGGATCAAAAGATATGGCAAGGGCAGGGTGTTTTACACTTCCCCCTCCCATAACGCCCAAAGCCTGGAAAATCCGGAATTGCTACAGTTCCTGTTGGACGGAATGCGGTATGTCACTGGGGATTTAAAATGCGATGATTCGCCTATAGGGAAACCCTAGAGTTACACCCTGTGCAACTTATACGGGTACACACCGCCGGCGTTCCACTGGCAGACATACAGGTTTTTGTCCCGATCCACGCATATATCATGACAATGCTTAAAAACCGGTTGGTCCTGAAGCATTAGTTGCAAACGGCCATTTTCATAAACGGGCTCCGTTCCCCCGGGATTGGAGATAACCCGGTTTTGCTTATCCAAAACCGTAACAAAGCCCTTGTTCATCCGCATATTGTAATTGCCTTTCTCCATCCCGAAACAAACCCCTGAGTATATGTTATCACCATCCATTACTGGCCGGCTTATAAAAAGACCGGGCATATAATAGGTTTCCAGGTATTCCCCGTCCAGGGAAAAGCGTTTGAAGGAATTCTTTATCCGAGCCGAACAAATAAGCGTTGGGTTATCCGAATCTCGGGTATCCAAAGCAACCCCATGGACCTGTTTAAACTTGGATTCCTGTAAAAAACTGTCGCCACCAAATTTTCGGATAAATTGGCCTTTGGCATCATATTGCAGGATAAACTGTGAACCATAGCCATCGGCCACATAGGTATCCCCCGTTGGTCCTATTGCCGTTTCCGTGGGCCTAAAGGGCATCTTTTCGTCATAAGCCCCTACCTCCGACGGATGATCCAATTCCATTACCACCCTACCGGTTAGCGTACATTTTAGAACTTTCCCCAATCCCGGATCGGTAATAAAGAGGAACTCCCCGTCCCCTTCATCGCACAGTGTTAGACCATGGGCTCCAGGCAAATTTAAGGTCCAACTGTCGAGCAGTTTTCCCGAAGTATCGTATATAAGTATGTTGTTCTTGGGATGGTCCGTCAGCAATAGGAGTCTCCCACTACGATCCATGACCATTTCATGACAGTTATTTACCGGATACTTCTCGGAATCCAGATCGCTCCAATCCTTTTCGAGTCGATATCTGAAGTCATGGTGTCCCAATACGGTTTCTTCCAAGCGTGCTTTGGGAGGCATAATATAAAATGGAACAGTCCCCGCCGCCCAAGTGACACTGCCGGCCTTAACGGTTTTCCCTAAGAACTCCCTCCTTTCCATAAACGGTTCGGTTATGCCAAAAGATCTTTTACGACATGGCCATGGACATCTGTGAGCCGAAAACGTCTTCCTTGATGCTTAAAGGTGAGTCGTTCATGGTCTATGCCCAACAAGTGCAACAAAGTGGCCTGGAAATCGTGTACATGGACACCATTGCGAAGCACATTATAACTAAACGCATCGGTTTCCCCATAGACGGTGCCCGCCCTTACCCCGGCTCCGGCCATCCACATCGTAAAACATCCAGGGTGGTGGTCCCTGCCGTAGTTATCCGCCGTCAGTCGGCCTTGTGAAAAGCTGGTCCGTCCAAATTCCCCGCCCCAAACGACCAAAGTGTCCTCCAAAAGTCCGCGCTGCTTTAAATCCGTAATGAGCCCTGCGGTAGCCTGGTCTGTACTTAGGGCCTGTCTTTTTATTCCTCCAGGCAGCCCTCCGTGTTGGTCCCATCCCATATGGTATAACTGTATAAACTTTACGTCCCTCTCGGCAAGCCTACGGGCCTGCAGGCAGTTGGCCGCATAGGTACCCGGAATTTTGGCATCCTCCCCATAAAGTCTATAAATATGTTCTGGTTCTTGGCTAGTATCCACCGCATCCGGAACCGAATTTTGCATGCGATAGGCCATTTCGTATTGATTGATCTTGGATCGGATCTCGGGATCTTTCCATATATCAT
>JBCCZF010000387.1:0-3899 GCA_039188035.1 Bacteroidota bacterium
AGGAAATCGGTCTCTTCCAAGGTTTGGTCCGCTTGGACGGCGACACACCCATCTATTTGGTTTTCGGCGTACACTTGCGCTAAATCGGAGGGCATGAAATCCCTACGAATAATGGACATCTCATCATTTATCCATTGGTGCTTTACCGGTTCGTACTTCCAAAAATGTTGGTGGGAATCGATGATCATGGGAGTCTATTTTAGTTGTAATGATTGCAAGGCAGATCCAACACCTTGCTCCATGATGGCGGTAACATTGGCCTCCACTTTTTCCTGTAGCCCAGGATAGGAGGCAAGGTCCTCTCCCCAAAATGCCTTGTTGGAAAGGGTGTTCCGTACCGTTTGGGAAACATCGTCCTTTGCCCATTGTACCTTGAAAAACTCCAAAACGGATGCGTCATCCTTTAGAGGAATGGACGCTCCTTGCCTGTCACCCCTGTAAAACACAATTAGGGCGGCCAAGGAAAAGAGTAGGCGATCCGGTAGGCTTTGTTTTCGTTTGATGTATTCCAACAGGGAAGGCAATACACGGGTCTTGAATTTGGAGATGGAGTTCAGGGAAATGCTAATAAGTGCATGTTCCAAATAGGGATTTTTAAAGCGATCGAGAACATCATGGGCAAATTGCTTCAGTTCCTCCTCTGGAAGATCCAAAGTAGGGATGATCTCGCTAAAGATAACTTCTTTTAAAAAATGGCCCACTACAGGATTTTCAAGGGATTCCCTAACCTTGTCTATCCCGTACAGATACCCAACAGGGACAAGACTGGTATGGGCGCCATTAAGAATACGAACCTTTCGTGTGCGGTAGGGTTCCATATTGTCCGTAAAAATGACGTTGAGACCAGCCTCCGTAGCAGGGAATTCCCTTTGGACGGTTTTCGGTCCCTCAATCACCCAAAGGTGAAATTGCTCACCCTCCACTACTAGGCTGTCCCTGTACCCAAGTTCCTGTGTAATGGCGTCCATTTTATCCTTGGGATAGCCGGGAACGATACGGTCCACCAGGGTGTTACAGAAAATGATATGCGTGTTTACCCAATCCAGAAAAGTGTCTCCCAGATTCCATTCCCGCGCATATTGAACCACGATTTTTTTAAGGTTGTCCCCATTTCTAGCGATCAACTCGCAGGGAACAATAATTAAACCCTTGTCTGTAGCCCCGGAGAAAACCTGGAACCGTTTGTGTAATAAGGCCGTTAATTTGGCCGGAAAACTAGAGGGGGGAGCATCATTCACGCCATCCCCTTCCTTATATACTATTCCAGCTTCCGTGGTATTGGAAAAAACAAAGCGGAGATCGGGATTCTCCCCCTGCCTTAAAAAGTCCCCGTAATCCCGATAAGGATCTATTCCCCGTTGAATACAATCGATGAGCTGGTTTTCGCTAACAGCGACCCCGTTTTTAATACCGTTTAAATATAGCGTGTAACGGCCATCCTGTTTATTTAAGAGAGGCACTAGGCCCTGTGCAATGGGTTGTACGACTACCACTCCAGCACCAAAATCCGTTTTCTGGTTCATTTCATGGACCATCCAATCCGCAAAGGCCCTTAAAAAATTGCCTTCCCCAAACTGCAAAATGCGTTCGGGATAGGTGCCTTTTTTGGGAAATGTACTTCTATCCAGATGCTTCATCCTAATCGTATATTAAAGTGACATTCCCCTTTTCCAGGGAATAAAATCGTCTTGTCCCAATCGTACGGCGGCAGGAACGCTTTCACCACTGGCCACCTGGATAATATATTCCAAAAGCTCCTCCCCCTTACTTTCTATGGTATCCTCCCCGGTAATGATACTACCCGTATTGAAATCGATAATATCTTTCATGCGTTCGCTGAGGATATTGTTGCTGGACACCTTAATTACCGGAGTAATAGGATTTCCCGTAGGGGTTCCCAAGCCTGTGGTAAAGCAGATTACGTTGCATCCCGATCCAGCGAGGCCTGTGGTGCTTTCAACATCGTTTCCTGGGGTGCAAAGGAGATTTAAGCCTTTTTCAATGACTTTTTCGGTATAGTCCAATACCGCCTTTACTGGAGAACTGCCCCCTTTTTTCGCTGCTCCGGCGGACTTCATCGCATCGGTTATCAATCCGTCTTTAATGTTGCCTGGGGAAGGGTTGTTCTTAAACCCAGATCCCAGGGCAACGGCCCTGTCCGAATAGGCCTGCATGATATTCGCAAACCTTGTGGCACTTTCAGGGCTTTCGCATCTATTTATCAGTTCCTGCTCCACCCCGTTGAGTTCCGGAAATTCAGACAAAACCGTGGACGCACCCAGAGCAACCAAAAGATCGGAAGTGTATCCTAGGGCAGGGTTGGCCGATATCCCTGAAAAGCCGTCAGATCCCCCACATTCCAGTCCAAGGGTAAGGTGGTGCAAGGGAGCGGGTTTTCGTTCAATTTCATTGGCTTGAATCAATCCCAGGAATGTTTTTTTAACGGCTTCTTCCACAAAATGTCGCTCACTGGAACTTTTTTGTTGTTCCAAAATGTAAAGCGGCTTGGAAAAATTGGGACTGTTCCGCCTAATGGCTTTCTGCATAATTTTTACCTCGGCATTTTGGCACCCCAGGCTTAGAACGGTTGCCCCGGCCACATTGGGATTGGTAATGTATCCGGCAAATAGGTTGCAGAGCGTATCGGAATCCAATCGAAAACCCCCGCAACCTCCGTTATGCGTTAAGAATTTAATGCCATCCACGTTGGGAAAGGTACGATTGCGCTGTATTTCTTCGGAACCTTTTACGATTTTGGCGGCGAGTAAATCTTCACCCGCGGCCCCGGCCTTGTATTTGTCGATCAATACCTGGGTGTCCACTACAAAATCGGAGTTGGTGGCATATCCCAGGGCCTTGGAGAGGGAGGACTTCAACACTTCCACATTCCTGTTTTCACAAAAGACCATGGGAATTACCAACCAGTAATTGGCTGTGCCCACACTTCCATCCTCCCGATGAAAACCCTGGAAGGTCCTGTTTTTCCATCTAGAAACATCGGGTGGGGTCCAACGTACCTTTTCCTTGCCCACGGAATACTCGGAGGATGCGTGTACCGTGTTCTCAATGGTTATGGTACCTCCCTTGGGAATGGGTTTTACCGCCTTTCCCACAAGGGCCCCGTACATAAAGATTTCATCATCGATGGCCAGGTCTTGGGAGGCAAATTTATGTTTGGCCTTGGTTCGGGAGACCAGGGTGATCATATCGCCATTGTGTTCCACGGAAGTTCCTTTCGGGAGATCGGTAAGTGCCGCTAAAATGTTATCCTTTGGGTGAATTTGGACAAAAGTCTTGGACATGGGATCGGTACCTATTTAGGCTATTGTGGTTGAACTTATTTAAAATCTACGGTAGCTTTGATTACCCCATTTTCAGGATTTAACCATGTCTCAAAACTGGCGATCATTTCATTGTAATCCACCGTATGTGTAACAAAGGAATCCGTAGGGAACAATCCTTTTTCCAAAACGGCGATTACATGCTCAAAATCCTCCAAAGTGGCATTCCTGCTGCATAGTATGGAAATTTCCTTTGCATGGATGGCCGGATGGGAAAAAGTGAGTTCCCCCTTGGAAAGCCCTACCAACACGTAACGACCGCCATGTGACATAAAATCAGGACCGGATTCAAGAGCTCCCTTATGACCCGTGGCATCGAACACCACGGTGGCCATATCCCCTTGGGTTATTTGGGCAACCTGTTCTACCGCACTTTTTCCACCAAGCACTACATGGTCTACGCCTATTTTTTCCTTGGCATAGTCCAATCGCTGCGCATTCATATCAATGGCAATGACATGGGCACCCGCAATTTGGGCAAGTTTCATAATCCCTATGCCTATGGGGCCACAGCCCACGACAACGATGTATTCCCCTTTTTGCAGCTGGGCCCTTCTG
>JBCCZF010000388.1:0-3865 GCA_039188035.1 Bacteroidota bacterium
AAAAATAGGTAGACTTAGCACACACCAAACGATAAAGTGTACTCTAGACATCGGACAAGGTTTTAGCAACATTTAACTTAAAAATTGAAAGAGAGGCCAGCAAGGTGGCCATGACAGCAATTAATATAATGAGCCCCAGCAGAAAAAGCTCCTTGCTTTGGAACCCATTGATCTCCAAGGCATACCCATAGGTGGCCTGCATGTATAGGGAAACGCCCCATACGCCAAATCTTCCCAAAAACCAACCCAAAACAAAACCTATCAATGCCAGGAATATTCCTTCCAAAAGTGTCAATCCAAGAAGTTGTCGCGTGCCCAGGCCGTAAGTCCGTAGCAAAGCCAACTCTCCCTTTCTCTCGCGAATGGTCTTCATGAGACTAATGAAAATACTTAATCCGGAAACCAATAAGATGGCCAGAGCAATTCCATGAATGGTCTGTACTCCCGTTCCCAATAAGCCCATCAGCCGTTGTACCTCTAAGCCCGGTAGTGCCGCCTGCATGGAAGTGTTCTCGTTGATGAACCTGGGAAGTTGAACCATTCCCAAGGGACTTTTAAACTTGACCAACAAGGCGGTGATTTCCTTGTCCTCTCCATATACCTCCGCGATTTTTTCTTCTTCATGGTGCCGGGCTTCCCCAGGGTCGTGCCCTCCATCCGCGTGGTGCTCTTCGGCACCGTTATGGTCCCCCTGCTCGTTGTGGTCTTCCGAATGATCATGTACCATCCAGATACTTTCCTGAGAGGTAATCAATAGTTGATCTACCACGGAACCCGTGGGCTTCAAAATGCCCGTGACCACAAAAGGATGCTCCTCGTGGGTCTCATTCATCCCCTCGGCCAGACCATGGGAACTAATAAAAGTATCTCCCGGCAGAAGATTCAACTTATGGGCGACCAGGTTCCCCGCCACCACATCAAACGGTTTTTCAAACAGTTTTCCCCGGGAAAGTTGGGCATTGTATTGACCCAGGTATTCCATTTCAGTGCCCAAAATACGAAACCCCTTGTAATTATCGCCATACGAAACCGGAATGGCCTTGTCTATAAAAGGGTTTTTTTCCAATTGGGCAACCTCGTGCAGCTTGATGTTGCCCGTGGGCGCATCCACGTGCAATACGGCGGACAAAACCAGCTGTAAGGGACTCCCTTTGGCCCCTACCACCATATCAAAAGGCGCAATGTTCTTTCCCAGTTGCCCTCCCAACTGTTGGCTTAACTGCAAGACGAAAGTGGCCAGGGATATACTTAGTACCAAAAGCATAAGGCTCAACAGTAAGTTAAGCGGCTTGGATACCATATTCTTAAAGGCAAGATGACCCAATTTCATAACACTACCTGATTTTCAAAGTGGGACATTACCCGTAAATCGTGCGTAATGATTACCAGACTACCCTCGCATATCTTGGCTTCCTCTTTAAGAAGTTCTATAACCTTTATACAGTTTACATCGTCCAAATTAGAGGTAGGTTCATCCGCAAAAATAATCTTTGGTCTGTGTATCAGTCCCAGGGCGATGGAAAGTCTTTGTTGTTGTCCTTGGCTAAGAGCCGTTACTTTTTTGTTCAACACCTCCGTTAAGCCAAGCCTTTCCATTAGGGCGTTTCGCCGTTCCCCGTCTTGCATGTTTTTAGGAAAGCTTTGGTGCAATCGAAGATTCCCGGAAACCTTGAGGGATTCAATAAAATAATAGCGTTAGAAAATAAGTCCCATGTATTCCCCCCGAAATTTATCCCGACCGGTACGGCTTAAGCTATCCAAATCCGTTCCGGCTATGGACACGGAACCACCCTTGGGTGGTAAAAGGCCCGCCATAAGATATAAAAGTGTGCTTTTACCCACTCCAGATGGCCCCAGTACCAATAAATGTTCTCCTGGGATAAGCGAAATATCCGGAAAAACCAGCTCCCGTCCATCCGGATAGGCATACGTAAGATCTGAAGTATTGACCATCCAAATGTTTTTACAAAAATAGGAAGAAATATAAATGCAACTCGGTTGCATTTAAAAAAATAAGATTATCTTTGCATCCTCCCTTTTGGGAAGTGTTTTAAAACACATCCGTAGACTATCAACAGATTGAAATACTTTAAAATTTTTTGAATGCTCAATACGGGTCGACTATCCTCCAAATCAGATTTGATAGGCGCCACGGCAAGTACCCTGTGCTTTTTGCATTGTTTGGCCACACCGCTCCTTTTTATCGCCTATACCAGCTCTTCCCTGGTAGAAGCTACACACCCCTGGTGGTGGGGTATCCTGGATATCCTGTTTTTGGCCGTTTCCCTTTTTGCAGTGTACTGGTCGGCCCAGAAAACTTCAAGAACCTGGGTAAAATATACCTTTTGGGGCCTCTGGATTATGTTGGCATTGGTTATTTTAAATGAGAAATGGGAAATACTGCCTTTAGCGGAAGGAACTATTTATCTGCCGACCCTAGGGTTGATCCTACTTCACTTTTACAACCGCCGTCAGTGTCGTTGTAAAAATGAGCATTGCTGCACCCCAAATTAATCTCGCAAAAATTGTTATAATGAATAAGTCAGAAATAGAAATACTGGGAAATCATCATATAGGCACTTCTGTGGAAACCCCAATGCTTCCGGACGCATTTGAGCGAACGGATTTGGAAAAAATCAAGAATATCCAGCACTATTTCTCCAAAATAATGGAGGAACTAGGCCTGGACCTGACAGATGAGAGTTTATCGGGAACCCCATATCGATTTGCCAAAATGTATGTTAAAGAACTGTTTTATGGATTAAATCCACAAAACAAACCCAAAATTTCCACCTTTCCCAATACCTATGGTTACAGGAGCATGTTGGTGGAACAGGACATCAGCATCGATTCTTCCTGTGAGCACCATTTTCTGCCCATAGTCGGAAAAGCACATGTGGGCTACATCCCCAAGGATAAAGTGGTGGGTTTGTCGAAAATTAATCGTTTGGTCAATTATTACGCCCATAGACCACAGGTACAGGAGCGTCTTTGTCTACAGATTATAAAGGATTTGCAGGAAACCCTGGAAACCGAGGATGTCATTGTGGTCATAACCGCCCGGCACCTCTGTGTTTCTTCCAGGGGCATCAAGGACAAGGAGAGCGCCACCACAACTGTGGAATACGGCGGGGTCTTTTCCAATGCGGATACCCGTTCCGAGTTTTTCAATCTTATAAACGGCAATGGGGATACGGGCCTGTAAGCTATTCGTTTTGGTTTGTGCAAGGCACTACCCGCACTTTGATAGGACCAGCGATACCTCAAAATAGGGCAATCCTTCTATATTTATTTAGAATTAATATAAGTAACGGGCAAATGGGTTATATTTGCCTTGATGGACACAAATGATTTTGAGGATCTTTATAGGAAACACAGCAAGAAGCTATTTAGGATTTGTCTTGTTTTCGTGAGGGACGAGAATATAGCGGCGGAAATGGTGCAGGACATTTTTTGCTCCATATGGGAGCGCCGCAAGACCCTTACGGTGCGATCCAACTGGGAGCACTACCTCTATCGTGCGGCCAAGTTCAAATACTACAACCATTATAGAAATACCACTTCAGAGCAACGTTCCCTGGATACGTACGCCACGGCCCAACAAAAAATTGCGGACAATGTAGAGGAAACGGTTCATTATAACCACGTATTGGAAAGGGTTGCACTACTGGTCGAAGAACTCCCGCCAAAGCGAAAAGAAGTATACAAATTAAGCCGGGAAAAGGGCCTTAGCAGCCGGGAAATATCCCTGCATTTGGACATTTCGGAAAAAACGTCCTCCGCGCCGGCAAGTAGCTTGTCGACGTAAACGTCCGCGTCCCGGAGAATCGCCTGGCGGGACGCGGCAAGCCCAAGTTCGACGCCG
>JBCCZF010000389.1:0-3851 GCA_039188035.1 Bacteroidota bacterium
GCTTGCTATCCAGGGAATAATAGCGGTTGGCCGGCACTATGACAAGCCAGAAAGTAAGGATGGAAACAAGGTAGTAGTGATTCAAATAAAAGGTTTTATCAATCAATTCACAATAGGTGAAAAGTAGAAAAAACAGCAGCGAACAAACCCTATAAAAAAGCCCCAGAATAATCCCTACGGCACAGAATGCCATACTAAAAAAGAGGATATACATGCCCCTTTCCCCCAGGGGTTCTACCCCATTGATAAAGCTAAAATGATATGTAGGTTGTATGAACAGCTCATGTACCCAACCCTTTTGGAGCATACGAACGGTACTGTACAACAGTACCCCCCCGAAAACTATTCGAAAGGTGACCAAAGGGGCTATGGATACAGGCCGTGTTACGAATTCCGAAAAGTTATTGTAAATCCTCGCTATCATTTTCAATTAAAAAAAGGCACTTTGAAGTGCCTTTTACAATGTAAAGGTTTAAACTTGTCTTGGGTTATCGATTAATCCCCATCGTTCAGCATATCCGTATCTTCCACATTGAGAACGGGAAAAAGGTCGGACTTGAATACCGTAACGATTCCCTGGACCTTATCGTAAAGGTCGGAATTACCTGAAATGGAGGTACGGCCGTCCAGCTCGTCATAAATACTTTGAAACTGGGCCTTAAGTTCCGTATCTATAGACGCTTGCTCCGCTGCAATGACCAGATCATCATAACCCTGTCCATCGGAACCATCGCTGGTTGAACCCAGGTACAGATCTTCCATTTCCTCGATCGCCACCTGCACAAGGCTAAGTGCAAAGCTATCATTCCCATCCACCAGGGATTGATAATACCCTTCTATTTTTGTTGGATCCGGGTCTATGGGCGAATCGTTAGGCCCCACGCGCCCTATAGGAATGCCCACTTTGTTTTCCCGTACATGGATCTCGTAATAGACCATGGTCTTGTTCAATTGGGAAGAAATTGAACTTCCGGCACCTGTACCCGAGCTATTGATAAAAGCTGTCCTTAAATCCGTTTCACTCCATTCCTGCACCAATAAATCGGCCTTTTCCTTAAGGAACAAAACCAAGGCCGCCATAAAGGCACCCCGTTTTTCATCGGCATTGAAATAATCGATTACATTATCCGGCCCAAAGAGCATATAATCCAGAGCGGGATACCCGCTGGCCCTTTCCTGGCTGGATGCATTGAACGAATACGCTTCGTCCTCAATAAAGGTATCAAGTTGGGCCAAATCTACCGGGAATAGATTGGAGGTGTCCACCAGACCAAGGTTTGAGGTAATAAAATAATCGTGCACCCCTGCTGCCTGATACGCCAAATAGGCTTCTTGATATGCTACCCGCAAAGCCGTAAGATTGGCTTCGTTGCGAGTCTCCACAAATGTATTTGCAGCGTTCAATAGTGCCTCCGTCTGCTCCTGATAGTTGGCCATGGTGGGAATAATGACCTCATCGATCTGGTTGGTAAGAAGCGTAACAAAGCCGTTCTCACCATCCATGGGATCGTCATCGGTACCGTCCACTGGGTCATCATCGGTAGTGCCCACTGGATCGTCGTCATCGGTGGTTTCCGTTGAATTGTTGTCACTACTACAATTCACCAAAAGACCAAGACAAAGGACAATGGTCCCACACCATAGCGCTATGCGCCAATTTTTCATAACAACCATAACTTCCAATCCTTTAATTAGAAGGGAACATTGATAAATCCTGGAAACGATTCATCGAGGATAGTTTTGGCAGCTTCCATTTCCTCGTCGGTAACTTCATAGAGATTGAGCTCGTAAATGTTATCCAAGGAGATCATATCAGAACTTTCGTCCAAGAGCGTTGTCCATCCCAATGCGGCCAAAACGCTCTGGGCCTCGGTCAGGGTCAATCTTCCCTCCGAATTGAAGGAGAGTGCGTAAATAAAGGCCAAGGCCTCGGACAGGTGATGTAGCTTATCTGCATCCGTGACATCTGCGATGGACAGATTGAGATAGTGGAAGGCCGCGGCGGCGAGCCCTGATTCAACATATAGTTTGGCATCGGCACGGGCGGCGTTGAACACATCGGCATATTCAGTTTCATCAGAGCTTGTTACCCCTTCACCTGCCTTTAGCGCAGCTCTTCCCACAATAAAGGCACGCATGGCCTTTTCCGCGAGATTGATACCGTAGGCATCTTCAGTTTCATCACTAAAATCAAAGGTATAGTTCGCAATAAAAAGACCATCTCCATTGGAGGTATTTTCAGGATTCGGGTACGTATCCGGATTTGCCCCAAGCCATCCAAAGGCCTCATCCCAACGGTGTTGCCTGTCCGTTCCATTGGAGGCGTAATTATCAACCGCGGCTTGATTGTTGCCAAGCGGATTATCCGGGCCGGCTTGGGTCAACCTAAGATAATCGTCCACCATTTGATCATAACAAAGGGCACCGTACAATCCTTTTTCCAGAATTTGGGCATATTCCAGGCCGTTTTCACTAAAGTGCCTATTATCTAGAATACCGGCCGTTCCATTGGAGGCATCCCCGGTATTCGCTACGCTACTGGCCACTAAGATATCGGCCAGTTCCTCAAAATCATCCGCAATACCCGTATTGCCAATATCTAGGCTTAGCTCATCAATTTTACTTCGAATATTGGCACTTGCGTTGAATGCATCCCCGGTAAATAGCTCGTATTCCCCGTTGGACAATGCTTCTCCAAGATCCCATTCTATGGGTTGGTCCCTTAAAACATCCTTTATTTGATCCAGTTGGGCAATTCTTCGAATCTGTCCGTTATATGCCCCAGGCGCAAAAACACCTTCTATATCGTAAAAGTCGGGAATTACAAATTCGCCCAAATCAATTTCTCCAAGGGCATCCAATTGGCTTACAAGGAAGCCGGCACCTGTGTCACAAGGCTCACAGGAACCTCCGCAGTCCACACCGGTCTCCTCACCATTTTGGATACCATCATCACAGGTTGGTTCCACCTCACATGCAGCGCAGTCCCCGCCGCAATCTACCCCGGTTTCATTTCCATTCATTATACCATCTTCACAAGTGGCCACGGCATCCACGTCATCCGTGCCGGCGTCATCATCATCGGAACAGGCCGCCAAGAAGAGCAGGGCCAAAATTGGGGCGTAAAATATTTTAAGTGTTCTCATAATATTTCTAATTATACTGATAGTTTTTTAGTACGTAATTTAATAATACTTTTATTTAGACTTAATCTAATTAAAAGGATTCAAAACTAAACAGTAATAGGGTATCTACAAAATAAAATTCCAAATAAATTCAAAAAAAGCACTTTTAAAAGGCTGATAAACAAATAATCGTAGAAAATCCCCAATGGGATGGGATGGGCAAAAGTTCAATGGATCCAGGTAAAAAAAGCGGCTTCCTGCCTCACGAAAGTAAGGTGACGGATCCACCCGATGCAACGCAGAGGCACTTTTTAAGAGCCTGTTTAAATTTTGTTTTTAGAATCCCGCCTTGCCATCGAGGCAGGTTGTTAGAGGGCAATTTTTGCCTCCCGAGCTATCGGGAGAGGCCTAAAAAGCGGAGTTTGGCAGCGCCAGAATGCGCATTTTGTAATAGGGCCGAGTGAAAAGGCCAAATCATTGGCCTTTAAACGAGGGGCCAGATGCAGCGATGGCCGCGAAAAGGGCCATAACAAAACTGGTGGATAAAACGTAAACAGGCTCTAGGGCAGGGTATTATACTGCTCGATTTTAGATGTGGGACATTGGTTATGCGACCTTAGAATTTAGAATAGCTGAAAAGCCCCCTTGCGGGCCTGCTAGGGGGCTTTTCATACGATTTTTGAATAAGACCTCCAATAAATTGGGGAATCTAAAGCAATTCGCCCC
>JBCCZF010000390.1:0-3842 GCA_039188035.1 Bacteroidota bacterium
ATATTTATGTATGCAGATCGGGTGCCTTAAAGAACAATGGGCGAAGACAGAATAGGCTCTTTATAAATCAAAGAGACGGTACCTTTAGGGAAGAGGCGGAAAAATGGCAGCTGAACGATCCAGGCTTCAGTACACAATCCTATTTTTTTGATTACGACAAGGATGGTGATTTGGACATGTATCTCGTAAACCATAGGGTAGATTTTGAAAATACCGCTAGACTGGACATGCGCATAGAGCAATCCTTTTCCCGGTTTACCTCGGACAAGCTCTATAGAAATGACGGTACGTGGTTTACCGAAGTGACCCATAAGGCAAAGATGGTGAACAAGGCCTGGGGCTTAAGTGCTTCCATCGGGGATTTCAACGGGGACAATTGGCCCGATGTATATGTTTGCAATGATTTTTTGACACCGGATATATTGTACATCAACAACCGGAACGGTACGTTTTCCAATCAGATCCTAGATAGGATCAATCATATATCCTTTAGTAGTATGGGATCCGATTATGCGGATTTCAACAATGACCTTTTCCCCGATCTTTTGGTCTTGGAAATGGCTTCGGAAGATCATATCCGAAGCAAGGAGAACATGGCCAGTATGAATACAGGCGCATTTTGGAATCTTGTCCGGAACGATTACCACTATCAATACATGCAGAACACCCTGCAATTGAACAGTGCCAAGGGAAAGTTCAGTGAAATTGCCCAATTAAGCGGAATTGCCAAAACGGACTGGAGCTGGGCCCCGCTAATCGCGGATTTTGATAATGATGGTTTTAAGGATGTATTTATTACCAATGGGATTCTAAAGGATATGGGCAACCAGGATTTTAGAACGGAATTGGTGCAAAGGTATACCTTAGGGGATATTCCGGATTTTCAAGAGGTAACCCAAATGTTGCCTTCCCATAAACTGGCCAATTACAGCTATAGGAATAACAGGGATTATACGTTTACAAATACCTCCAAATCATGGGGCTTTGATAAAGAGACCCAGTCCAACGGAGTGGCCTATGCAGATTTTGACAACGATGGGGATTTGGATCTGGTCATCAACAACATCAATGATGGCGCCATGCTATATAGGAACAACGATGCCCATAATTTTCTTCAGATACGGTTACACGGCAATTCCAAAAATACCTTTGCCATTGGGGCCAAAGTAACTGTTTCGACCCTAGATGGGGACCAGTACCAAGAATTATACATGAGCAGGGGTTTTTTGTCCTCGGTACAGAATATCTTGAATTTTGGGGTAGGAACGGCCCAAAACGTCGCAAGGGTAAAGGTAGAATGGCCTAACGGACAAATTACGGAATTGCGAAATGTAGCAGCCAATCAGATTCTTGTACTAGATCAGGAAAAGGCAGATCCCGTACCTGTTGAAAACCGTCGCGTAGATCGTGTTTTGCCCCTTTCACAAATTAATTCGGAAAGCAAGGGGATATCCTTTAAGCACTCGGAGAACCCTTTTGACGATTTTAAAGAACAGATTCTTCTGCCGCATAGCCAGTCCAAGAACGGGCCCTTTATCGATAAAGCCGATGTAAACGGGGATGGCCTGGACGATTTTTATATCGGTGGGGCGTCCGGACAGTCCGGGGAATTGTACTATCAGCAGGAAAATGGCACTTTTTCCAAGGATGAAAGTCCCGTTTGGCAAAGCGACAAGTCCTATGAGGATTTGGGGGTTTTGTTTTTTGATGCCGATAGTGATACCGATCAAGACCTGTACGTGGTTAGTGGTGGGAGCGAAAACCCCGAGGGGAGTGCGTTTTTTCAAGATCGGTTGTACATAAACGATGGTCGTGGAAACTTCAGAAAGGGGGCGGGGCTGCTTCCCAGAATAAGGGCAAGTGGCCAGCTCGTGCAATCATCGGATATTGATGGCGATGGAGACTTGGATCTTTTCGTTGGGGGCAGTGTGGTGCAGGACAAATATCCTTATGCCCCAAGATCTTATATGTTGATCAATGACAAAGGCAAGTTTACCGATATGACCGAGGAAGTGGCACCTGGCCTTTCAAATATCGGCATGGTTACGGACGCCTCATTTACGGATTATGACAACGACGGCGATGAGGATCTTATTTTAGTAGGGGAGTGGATGCCCATAACAACCTTTAGGAATACCGCTGGAAGCTTTGCCAAAGTGGAACTGGAGGCCTTTAAGGATACGGAGGGGATATGGTTCAGTATTGCGGCGAACGATTTGGACAAGGACGGAGACATGGACTATTTTGTGGGTAACCTTGGGAAGAATACCAAATTCAAGGCAAGTGTGGAAAAACCATTTCATGTGTTCTGTGATGATTTCGACAATTCAGGTTCCTATGACATTGTGCTGACCAATAACTACAAAGGGTCTTTGGTACCTTTAAGGGGAAGGGAGTGCTCCTCCCAACAGATGCCTTTTATAGGGGATAAATTTAAGACCTATCATGAATTCGCCAACGCAAGTTTAATCGATATTTATGGAGCGAGGAATCTGGAAAACGCACTACACCTGCAAAGTAAGACCTTGACGAGTGTTTTTCTTGAAAACAGGGGAAATGATCAATTTTCAATCCACCAATTGCCCAACACCTTGCAAATGGCACCCATTATGGATTTTGAATTTGTGGATCTTAACGGTGATGACTTCCAAGAGGTAATCGCCATTGGCAACCATTATCACTCAGAGGTAGAAACGGTAAGGTACGATGCCTCTTATGGGGCAGTTTTAACCTTTGTGGATGGAATGCTATTGGAACAAAAGATGGAGAAAACCGGTTTTTTCAATGAGGGGAATTCAAAAGATATGGTGGTATTGGAAACTCAGGAAAAGGATGTGCTCCTAATTACCAATAACGATGATACGCCCAATGTATTTGAAATTAACCCGGATCTAGACGTCATTGAATGAGGCTGTAAGCCACCTCTTCAATCCCAGCGCCTTCCAAAATCCTATATTTTGTATTGACATTAAGGTTATCAAATTGTTGGGGTTTGCCATTTTGCCAGAACAAGGTCAATTTTCTAATCGTCTTGGCCGACCCAAGACCCAATTCGGCCTGTAGACTACTTGCACCAAAGCTTCCCCCGGTTCCTATGGTATGATATATTTTTCGTCCATTGTCCAATTCAATTTCAATACGGGAACCAATGGCACTCCGGTTGGTGGATTTTCCCAAGAGTTCAAAAACGACCCAGTTGTTGTCGGAAATGGGATTTTCGAAAAGGACATTGGAAAAAACATCCCCCTCATAGGCCCCACCCATTACCGCGTAAATATCCTGATCGCCATCACGATCAATATCGGCAAAACCAATGCCATGTCCTTTTTGGATATGCCCGAAAAGACCGGCTGAGGAGACCTCGATAAAGGACTTGCCTTTTTCATTTTTGAACATTCTATTGGGAACTACCGTACTAAGATCCGGCGCTCCAGTACCCACATAGAAATCCAAAAAGCCATCGTTGTCCAGATCCCCAAAATTGGCGCCCATGGCATACATGGTCCTATCCAGGCCATAGGTATGGGTTTTGTCCGAAAAAGTAGCATCACCATTGTTTATAAATAGTCTGGGCTTATCGGTGTTTACTGGTTTACCTTGAAGTTCCTTCGAAAAATCGGAGGACAGGTTATTCATGTTTCGGGAATCGTATCCACTGACAAAAATGTCCTGGAATCCATCATTGTCCACATCCCAAAACCAGCAAGGAAAGCTGAAAATGGGTTCCTGAACCCCGGCGCTTTTGCCAATATCCTCAAATTTTCCATTGGTGTTTTTATACAGAAGGTTTTTTCAGCCCAATACGGAAACATATAGATCTGGCCATAGGTAATTGTCAAAAT